>JAFTFA010000084.1 GCA_017449785.1 Muribaculaceae bacterium
AGCTCCTTATCCTTGACGAAAAGGAGCTTTATCAGTGATATGGCGTTGCTCAACAGCATCGGCAATCTTTATCCCAGTAGGTTATTTCTGGTACTTCTTGACGATGATGCTTGCATTGTGTCCGCCGAAACCAAACGTGTTGGATAGTGCAATGTTTACTGTTCGCTTCTGGGCCTTGTTGAAGGTGAAGTTCATGCCATAGTCGATGTTCTCGTCGTTGTCGCCGTCGGCATGGTTGATCGTCGGCGGCACGATGTCGTCACGGCAAGCCAGCAGGCAGAAGACTGCCTCCATGGCACCGGTGGCGCCCAGCATGTGGCCGGTCATCGACTTGGTGCTGCTCACGTTGAGCTTGTAGGCATGCTCGCCGAACACATCCTTCACGGCCTGGGCCTCGCTCAGGTCACCGACGGGCGTCGAGGTGCCGTGGGCGTTGACATAGTCAACATCCTCGGGCTTGATGCCGGCGTCCTCGATGGCACGCTGCATCACGAGCTTGGCACCCAGTCCCTCGGGGTGACTGGCAGTGATGTGATAGGCATCGGCACTCATGCCGCCACCGATGACTTCGCCGTAGATCTTGGCGCCGCGGGCGAGGGGGTGCTCGAGTTCCTCAAACACCATTCACACGCCACCCTCACCCATGACGTATCCGTCTCGCGAACCGCTGAAGGGGCGGGAAGCTCCCTCGGGGTCATCGTTGCGCAGCGAGATGGCCTTCATCGCATTGAAGCCGCCAACGCCTGCCGGGAACAACGGGGCCTCGCTACCGCCGGTGACGATAGCCTTGGCCTTGCCCAGGCGGATGTAGTTGAAGGCGTCAATCAGCGCGTTGGTCGATGTGGCACAGGCCGAAACGACACCGAAGTTGGGGCCGCGGAAGCCGTACTTGATCGAGATCTGGCCAGCTGCGATATCGGCAATCATCGTCGGGATGAAGAACGGGCTGTACATCGGGCCACGCTCCTCATGACGGGCATAGTCACCTGCCTGTTCCTCAAAGGTGTGAAGACCACCGATGCCCGATGCGAAGATCACGCCGATCTCGTCGCGGTCGATGCCCTCGGCCAGGAGGTCAGCGTCCTCGACGGCCTGCTTAGCACACGCCAGAGCATACTGGGTGTACAGGTCGTTGCGCTTGAAATCCTTCAACTCGCGGCGATCGCTCGGGTCGTTCACATAGTTGAGCGGGTCAAACCCCTTGACCTCACAGGCAAAATGGGTCTTGAACAGTGTGGTGTCGAAATGAGTAATAGGTCCAGCACCGCTCACTCCTTTAAGGGCGTTGTCCCACGTGGTCTCAACGTCCATGCCTAAGGGAGTGATGGCACCAAGACCTGTTACCACTACTCTCTTTAATTCCATTCTGGAAGGAAATTTAAAGAATTTTTTATTCGGCGGCCTTTGCCTCTTCGATGAACTTGATGGCGTCGCCTACGTTCTGGATGGTCTCAGATTTGTCATCGGGGATCTTGATGTCGAACTGCTTCTCAAATTCCATGATCAGCTCAACGGTGTCAAGACTATCAGCACCCAGGTCCTGGCTGAAGGTGGCCTCGGGAGTTACCTCAGACTCGCTAACACCTAACTTGTCAACGATAATTTGCTTTACTCTTTCTTCAATTTCTGACATAGTCGTAATAATTAAATTATTGATAAAAAATGTATGTTCACAATTTTGAGACTGCAAAGGAAATACAAATTCTTCAAACAATAAAGAAAAATTTACTTAATTTGCGCTCAATTCGCCTTTTTTAGAATTTTGTCGGTCAAAACTCGGGCGTTTTAAATAAAATTGCAAACTTTTTACTTCAAACCTTTGTTAAAAAATGTAATTAATTCACGCTTCGCCCCTTCGTGCTTTTCCTCAGGTGCCTTCCTGGGGCAAAAAACAACTCTTGGACTGCTTATGCCCTCAAAGGTTTAACCTCGGTGCCACAAAAAAATCTGTCGCCGTCCGGTAAAAAGAATGAAAAACGCATCCGGCGCTTGAGAGTGTAGGGCCTCGCCTCGGCGTGGCCGCGCAGCATCAACTGGGGGCACTTCATAATAGGCATCTTTAACCGTTAACCCTTATCCTTTATCCTCAAGTTTTTAAAGTGGCGCAGCTACTTTAAAAACTTGAATCAACTACAGGTCGTTCAGGTCGATGACTAGGCCCTCGTCGGCCAGGCGGGTGGCGGGGAAGACCCCGCGGGCCTCGTCGAGCAGCGGTGTCTCGTCGAGGTAGCGCTTGGAGTAGTGGCCCAGGATGAGCTGTTTCACGCCGGCCTCGCGGGCCACGGTGGCGGCTTCGAGTGCCGTGCTGTGGTAGCGCTTGTGGGCCTTGACGCGCAGGCTGTCGTCGTAGGTGGCCTCGTGGTAGAGCCAGTCCACGCCGGCCACATGCTTGATGACGCGGCGTGAGAACTTGGTGTCGCTGCAATAGGCGTAGCTGATGGCGGCATCGGCCGGCGTCGTCAGCTGGTCATTGGGGATGACCTGCCCCTCGGGGGTGGTCCAGTCCTGACCCTGGCGCAGCGAGGCCATCGCGTAGTGGGGCACGCCCAGCCGCCGCACCTCGTCGCCGATGATGTGGCGCAGCTTGGGCTTCTCCTGGAACAGGAATCCCACGGCGGGCACGCGGTGGACCAGTGGGAAGGTGGTCACCGTCATGGCGTCGTCCTCGTGGATGACGCGCTTGTGGGTGTCGATGATGTTGAACTTGACGTCAAAGGGGCGCTCGCGGCAGAAGTAGTCCAGCATCTGCCCGAACAACTCGGCCCCGTCCTTGAAGGTGTGGATCGTCAGCGAGTTGGTGCGGTTCAACAGGGCCATCGTCGATACCAGGCCCGGCAGGCCGAAACAGTGGTCACCGTGCAGGTGGCTGATGAAGATGTGGTTCAGGCGCATGAGCTTCAACCCCATGCGGCGCACGGCCAGCTGTGCGCCCTCGCCGCAGTCGATCATCATCAGGTTGTCGCGCACGTTCAGCACCTGGCACGACGGCTGGTGGCGCGGCGTCATCGTCGCGCTCCCGCAGCCCAGTATGTTCAGTTCTAGTCGTGTCATGTTAGGGATGATTATGGTTTGGTTATGATTGTGTTCATTTTCATAGAGCATGGGTGGCCTGTGGCGGCATGGCACTCCGTCGGCGGCTTTTCAGGTCACGGGCCAGCACCATCAGTGCCAGGATGAGGCCCATGATGGTCAGCGCGATGCCCTCTTGCAGCCCCCTGGGGACGAACCTGAACTCGACATCGTGGGTGCCCTCATCGACCATGATGGCCGACAGCCCCAGGTTGACCGGATAGATCGGGGCCTCGGCGCCATCGACATATCCCGTGAAGCCTTCATCATGGGGCACACTGAAGAACAGCAGGTTCTTCCTCGCCATCCTGGCCCTGGCCTTGAAGCCCCGCGTGTCGCCGTTGAACGACAGGCACGCGCTCGGGCGGCGCTCGGCGACAAGGCTGTCGATGGACAGGTTGCCGCCCATGGTGCCTGGTTTCATGACCTCGCCGGCCAGTGCTGCCAGCGAGTCGGGCACGACAAGGTGGGCCAGCATCAGCAGGGGGACGTCACACTGTTCGTCGGCCTCCATCAGCGAGTCGATGGCACTCTGCACGAGGTAGCTGTCGTAGGCAAACCCCATGGGAATATAGTACTTGTTGTCAAACGCGACATAGCCCTTGCCCTCATGCCGGGCACCCAGGCTCGGACGGCGGGTGGGCTCGTCGATGGGCACCGTGGGACAGGCCCCCTCGGGCGACAGCGAGTCGATCAGTTGCAGGTAATTGTTAAACACGACAATTTCCTTGACCGACGTCAGGGCATTGAACGACACCACGTTTCTGGAGGCTTTCACCGTCGGGAAGTTCACCCGGCAGCCGATGGCCTTGAACAGCTGCGGCATGTTGTGGTGGACCGAGCTGAAGGTGGCAAACGAGGGCCTGTTCTTCAACATCGACACGTTGGGGTAGAACGCCATGAAGTCGCTGCGCCACTCAAAGTTGCCCTTGTGGTAAGGCAGGTGATTGTCCAGCAGGTACTGGTTGATGCTGCCGCACCACTCGCTGCGGTAGCCATGCTTGTTGAAGGCGTCGGTATTGAGCAGGGTCCTCACCGGGAAATAGATCATCGACATCGCTACCACACATCCCAGGAGCACCGTCGGCCGGTTGCGTTTCACGTAGTAGAGTAGCAGGGCCATCTGGACGGCCAGCATCACCAGGATGATCACGTTGACGCCGATGTCCGTGCGCTCGATGAGGACGCCGTAGCGCTTGTGGTTGATGTAGAACCCGGCGGCATAGGCTGCCGTGAGGGTCGTGACGGCGATCGCGCAGTAGACCCAGTAGTGACGTGACGTGACGGGCAGCTTCTCGTCCACATGCTTCACGCTGGCAAGAATGCAGAACAGGGTCAGGGCATAGGCCCACCTCGTGTAGCTCGGGTTGGTGAATAACGTGAAGGCTCCGTTCAGGGGCGTGACATAGATGACGGTCAGGATCACGACAAGGGCAGCCAGCCAGTTGCGGTGCCTCATGACGTACAGCCCGGCCAGCAGCATGCCCACGACGGGGACGTTGGCCGCATTGCTGCTGAAGCCGTAGGTGTAGAACGCCGAGTTCTCGCCCTCGACCATTTTGGGCACAAACAGGGTGGCCAGCCGGTGTAAACCGAAGCCGAGCCCTTGATAGAGCGATTTCAGGTCGGCCGACTCGCGGGGATTGCCCTCGAGGTGCACGATCGTCGGCACCAGGACAAAGCTGCACAACAGCGCCCCGATGAGAACGAGGCCGATGCCGCGGGCGACACGCGCCACCCCGGTCTTGACGTCGCCCGAACAGATGCGGCACAGCACATAGGCCAAGGCCGCTATCATCGACCCGATGGCAAAGTAGTAGTTGATGAAGAAGACAAGAAATGATGCCACCACCAGTCCCGTGCCTGCATAGCGTTCCCGCCTGATGTACCGCTCGATGGCTATCAGCAGCAGCGGGAATACCATCATCGGCTCCAGGAAATGGTAGTAGAACAGGTCGCTCACGGCAAATGACGAGAAAGTGTACATCAGTGCTCCCGTGACCGACATGACGTCGCTCACGGACATCTTCCGCAGATAGGCAAATGACGACAGCCCCACGCACAACATCTTCAACAGCAGGGTCAGCGTGACGCTATAGACGATCCACCGCTCGGGAAACAGGCAGTTGAGCCACACAAAGGGGCTCGTGAGGGTATAGAACGAGTAGCTGCCGATGAAGTTGTCGCCCAGGTCGTGGCTCCAGCTCCACCACGGCTGCCCGCTCTGCAACATGCGCTTGGTCTCGATGATGAAGGGCACCTCCTGGTCGGCCATGTCGGTTGCCAGGACGTAGCACCCATACTGGAGCAGGGATGGCAACATGCCGATAAGGGAGATGAGAATGATCCAAAAACACAATTTCCTCTTCGTCATCTTCATCATCATGATAGATTATCCTGTGTATCGTGACTGCTTGTTCAAGTCGAGATAGTACATGCCCGAAATCTGTAAAATAATAAATAATCTGCAAAGTTACACCATTTTGGACTCATAGACAAAATAACTATGCACTTTAATGGTCGCGTCTTCCAAAATGGCGGCTCACCCCGAGGTGGGTCGCGGAGGTGGTCGATGGCCACAACAAGGCCAGCGGCCTTGACTTGCTCTAACCCCATGGTGCACTGGCCGTAGGCCTCGTGCGGCCTGGGGGACAAGACGCCCGATGGAGCGGGCCTCGCAGAGGGCCACTCACGTCAGGCGGTATTCCGCTCCACCCCCCCCGCGGGGCCCGGCGGCAGGTGCATTATCCATAAAAAATGTACGCATGTTTCCCAACACACGTACACTTTAAACCTTAAAAATCTAATCCTATGAAAAAACTTGCTGCAAAGTTACTGGATTTTGATAAGGTGTGCAAATTTTTTGCTCTAATATTTGTAAAAATCCCAAAAAAATTGTTAAATTCGGACTTAACCGATTTTGATAGGGTGACATAGGACAGTAAATCCGTCATTTTCACCAATTGCCGGAGTGCTTGAAAACACAGGGCGGACAGCCTGTTGCCATCCGCCCTCGTGAATCATGAAATGTAATCGTGTGTGTATTGAGTAAACGTTTATTGTTGTCAGTAACCGATCGACATCGTCGTGTAGTAGTCGCCGTAGCTGTTGACCATCGACAGGGTCACATATCCCCTGGAGTCGCCGCCATACCAGCTGATCGTCATGCCGTCGCGGAGGACGGGAGGTCCGTAGAGCCTGCTCAGACTGCGGGCAACTGCGTTGTAGCGTGATGTGTCATAGTGATCGCTGTAGTAAACAAACTGTGCATTGACAAGTCGGTTGGCGTCATAGTTGAGCATCACATCGGGCCAGTAGAGGTTGAGCATCGGTACATCCCTCAGGAAGATGATGCCGTCGGCATATCCGTCGATGAAGTAGCCGCTGTAGTACAGGTGGTCGAGCGAGGCCTCATAGAGCGAGCCGAACACAAGACCCAGGACGCGGTCGATGATGGGAGCTCCGGCATAGGGGTGCCATCCGGCGGGAATCATGGGACGGTACCATGCCCAGGGAGCTGCGGGGCGGTGTACGCGGACAGGAGGAGGCAACGGACGGCTCCAGCTGTGGTGCTTGTAGTTCCAGCTGAACTCATTGCGGTAGTGGTGGTCGTGATAGCTGTAACGGTTGTTGGGACTGTAACCGTTGTGGCCACCCTTGTGTCCGCCGGGGCGATTGCCGTCGTGACGGTCGGGATCGGGCTTGAACGTGCTGGGCTTGTCGATGCCGCCCTTGTCGCCGCCATGGTTGCCGTTGGGCCTGCCATTGCCGCCATGGTTGCCGCTGGGCTTGTCAATACCGCCCTTGTTGCCGTTGGGCCTGCCGTTGCCGCCGTGGCGATCATCCAAGTTGCTGCCCGGGTTGATGTTGCCGGTGCGGTCGCTCTTGGTCGCCTTGAAGGTGTTGCCGGCCATGCCGCTGTCGCTGCGACGCGTGCTGCCGGTGGCGCTTGTGCCCTTGTCGTTGCCGCGGGTGGTGGCTCCGCGATTGCTGCTGATGCCGCTGTCACCACTGGGACGGCTGCTGGTGGGGCGGGTCACCTGGGGTGAGGTAGCGCGGCTCGATGAGCTTGAGCTGGTGGCGCTGCGGTCAACCCTCGGGGTGGCTGTGCTGCGGGTCATGCTGGTGGAGCTGCTGCTGCGGGTCACCTGGGGTGCGGTAGCGCGGCTCGATGAGCTGCTGGCGCTGCGGTCAACCCTCGGGGTGGCTGAACTGCGGCTCACGCTGGAGCCCGAGTTGCGGGTCACCGACGGTGCATGGGAATTGTTGTTGGAACGCGAGACAGCCGCCGACTGGCTTCTGTTGGTGCTGCCTCCTTGTGAACGGCTACGGCCCTGGGCCGAGGCGTCGGATGCGCCGATGATCAGGCATCCCATGAGCGCGAAGCTCATCATCAAGTTTGTAACAGAAGTTTTCATAATCGTGTTGTTTTATAATTGTTCAACAAGTGATTTAATTCGTTTTTGTTTGTCTTTTAGACGGCAAAGGTCGTGCCGAGTTTAATGACCGGAAACAATAAGAGGCCGCATTTTCGCCCTATCGGGCATAAAAATGCGACCAATCTCGGTTTTTTGTAGATGAATCAGATAGTGAAATTCACAACTCTCCCCCCAATCAAGCCCCAAGCCAACCCTAAGTCATAGCTCAAAAGAGTCTCGGCTCTCATACCATTCAGATACTTCAGTTGTTTTTTTAAAAAGTTGTATCTGTTGTCCTAAAGGTTGTTACGGTTGTTTGAAAAACCGCATCGTCTTGGCTTGAGGTTTTTTCCCTCGTGTCACCGCAGCAAGAGCTGGGCGTCGCCGTAGCTCAGGAAGCGGAAGCCGTGCTCCATCGCGTAGTCATACATCACGCGCCACTGATCGTTGCCGACAAACGCGGCGACCAGCAGCAACAGCGTGGACTGCGGCTGGTGGAAGTTGGTGATCATGCCGCTCACGACGCGGTACCGGAATCCCGGCGCGATCATCAGCTGGGTGCTGCCCATGTAGGTGTCGGCATGGTGGCGGTCCAGGTAATCGACGATGTTGCGCAGTGCCTTCTCGGTCGAGATGCGGCATGGGGTGGTGTAGGGCATCCACTGGGTGACGGTGAGCGACTCCTCGTCGGCATCGGGGTTCTCCTCCAGGATCTGCCCGATGTAGTAGAGGCTCTCGAGCGTGCGCACGCTGGTCGTGCCCACGGCGATGATGGGACCGGGCGCGTCGATGATGTCCATGATGACGTCGCGCGGCACGCTGATGAACTCGTAGTGCATCGGGTGGTCGCCGATGTGCTCGCTCTTGACGGGCTGGAACGTGCCGGCGCCCACGTGGAGCGTGATCTCGCGGCGGCGGATGCCCCGACGGTCACACTCGGCCAGCACCTCGTCGGTGAAATGCAGGCCCGCGGTGGGGGCGGCCACGCTGCCGTCGATGTGGCTATAGACCGTCTGGTAATCGGTCGAGTCGCTCTCCTCGGTGCCGCGGTTCAGGTAGGGCGGAATGGGTATCTCGCCGATGGCCTCCAGCACGTCGGCAAAGGTGCACTGCAGCTCCCCTACAGCGCCGCCGTCCCAGTCAAAGGCGATTTCCCACGCGTTGCCGCGCTGCTCGCCGCGGGTGGCGGCCAGGGTGACCTCGCGGCCATCGATGGTGACCGTCTGGGTGAGCGAGCCCTGTTTCCAGCGCTTGCTGTTTCCCACCAGGCACTGCCACACACAGTGGCCCGTGGTCTGGAAGATCTGCTCATAGTCGCGCGGCAGCACCGGCTCCAGGCAGAATATCTCGATCGTCGAGCCCGTCTCCTTGCGGAACCTCAGGCGCGCATTGATCACGCGCGTGTTGTTGTAGATGAGGGTCGAGTGATCGGGCAGCAGCGACGGCACTTCCCAGAAGCGTCTCTCCTCGATGTTTCCTCCTTTGTAATATAGTAGCTTGCACTGCTCGCGCTGGGCTAGGGGGTGCTTGGCGATGCGCTCGTCGGGCAGCGGGTAGTCATAGTCGGCGATGCGCAGCGCGCGGATGTCGTCAATCAGGGCCATGGATTATAATAGTATAATGTATAGATTACGGCGTTATGCGTATATAATCAATACGATAGTTAATAATAATGTAAAAATGAGCATATTGCGGGCCGTCTCGCCCAGCAGCGGGTTGAGGGCCGCACCGTCGCGGTGGCGCAGCTTGTACCACGTGGTCGTGTGCAACGCGAGGTAGATCACGGGAATCACCAGCGTCCACGCGGGCAGCACCTTGAGCACGGCGATCATCAACCAGAAGATGGCGAGCACCGCCATGCCGGTGTAGCCGTTCAGCAGGTAGGAGAAAGCGGCTGCCTTGCGGCCGAAGATGACGACTGACGTCTTCTTGCCGGCCTCGCGGTCGTCCTCCACGTCACGGTAGTTGTTGATGAGCAGCACGTTGACGGCCAGCAGGCCCGTGGTGATGGACATGAGCAGGACGGTCGGGTCAAAGCGCAGCGACTGCACGTAGTAGGTCAAGTTGACGGGCACGAGGCCAAAGAAGATGAACACCGTCAGCTCGCCCAGGCCGTGGTAGGACAGGGGATAGGGCCCAGTGCTATAGGCCAGGGCCGCCAGGGCGATGACTACGCCGACGGGCAGCAGCCACCAGCCGCCGTAGGGGATCAGGCAGCAGCCCACGGCACATGCCAGCGCCAGCAGGCCGAAGGTCACGTTCCTGAGCGTCGCGGGCTTGATGTCGCCCTCGGTGACGCCGCGGCGGGGACCCACGCGGCCCGGCTTGTCGGTGCCTTGCAGGTAGTCAAAGTACTCGTTGGCGGTGTTGGACACAATCTGTGCCAGCAGGGCAAACACCAGGCACAGCAGTGCCGGCACCCACTTGAAGTGACCGTGGAACTTGGCCAGGCCGATGGCGATGACCACGCCGCTCAGCGACACGGGCAGCGTCCGCAGCCTGAAGCACTCCAGCCATATCTTGATTTTTCGTTTCATTGTGATGCGCTCTATCTTTTTGTCTATGTGGATGTTGCGAAACTCGACGCGGTTTTTAAAATCTGCCTATAATGGCCGAGAAATTAAACAAAAATTATATTTATAATGTTGCTAAATTTCTCGCGCGCAGCGCGATCTCATGTTTGCTGACTGAGCTTTGCGACATCCGCTGTTTGATTAAGTGGCTGCAAAATTACAAAAAGATTGCTTTAACCTGGATGTTAATCACGCTTTTTGTCCTCTCGGGCCCTCGTTGGGGCGGGCGACTGTCTAATTTTTTTACAGTTTAGTGTCTAATTTTTTTACAATTCCCGTTTTGGGGCCGTTTATGCTTGGTGTGAACCGGGTACCGTTATATTTTTGCGCATCAAGACGGTTCTGGTCAGAGCCTCTTATATGATGAACGTAATACCTGACACGACAATGGATATGATGAGAGGACATGAGATAGAGTTGATACAGTGCCCCGGGGAGCCGCAACTGTATCGGCTGTCGCCCAGGTCGGCGCGTTGCCCGCTCAGCTTCAAGCAGGCCGTTGAGCGTTGCTGGGAGAGATATGCCGACTTTGCTGGCCGTTCCCGTCGTAGCGAGTACTGGTGGTTCATGCTCTTTGTCGCCCTGGTGCTCTCGTTGCCCATGCTGGTGAGCCTGTTGATGGTCTCGGCCGTGAATGGCCAGACTGTGGGCAACTGGTTGCTCGACAGCGTCGTCGGCATCGTCATGGTGCTCATCATCGGCTTCACGGCATTGATGCTGCTGTTGCCGTCGCTGGCAGTGACGGTGCGCCGCTTGCACGACGTGGGGCGCAGTGCGTGGTGGATGGCGGGTAGTATTGCCCTGGATGTGGTGGCAACGGTTTACCTCGACATGGCCTATAGCCTGTGTGTCGGTGCCGGCTTCCTCCATGATGTGGGCACCATCGAGATGTTCAGGTCGTTGTCCTCGTCGTCGATGCCGGCGTTCATGATTGCTGTGGTGCTCTATCTGGCAAACCTGGGCATGGCGGCCACGGTGTTCATCTTCACCCTGCTCGACGGCCAGCACAGCGAGAACAAGTACGGCCCCTCGCCCAAGTATCCCCGAGAGGCAACCGACATCTGACGCAATTCAACCTCCCGCCTCTTTTTTAAACAACCACAACAACCTGTATAACAACAACTAAAGTTGTATTTTCGGGGCATCCGCATCCGATTGCGAGCCCCTTGCGAGCAATCATAAAAAAACTTTCTATATATGCATTTGCATATTTGTCTGATTTCTTGACGTTTATGTCAACCTCGCTTAGCGTCTTCGCGCCTTAGCGTGATCCCCAGGAGGGCGCGGATGCCGTTGTTTAAGTTGTTTTTAAAGAAACGCTCCGCACCGGATTCGGGGCATTTAGTCTGGCCGTTTTCGTTGAAAAATTGCGAAAATAGTGTTTTTCGATGTAGTTTTTCTGTCACGGCC
>JAFTFA010000085.1 GCA_017449785.1 Muribaculaceae bacterium
CCCATCCACTGTCATGACATGATGAATATGATGGAACTGAACTTTGTGGAGAATGCCGCCGGCTGCCTGCGTGTGGTGGGCGACAGCAACGAGGTGATAGGCCCCTATGACCTCGTGCTCATCTCCAGTCCCGAGCTGGAACACGCCTGGGAGCAGAACGGACGCCCCGCGACCGACATACACGAAATCACGATTCAGTTCCGCCTTGATTTTGACCACAAGAACAGCGCATTCCTGACCAACCCGTTTGACTCCATCTACAAGATGCTGGTGCGGGCGCGCAAGGGACTGGCATTCCCCATGTCATCCATCATGCGGGTATATCGCCAGCTCACCAATCTGTCGAGCATCAAAGAGGGCTTTGTGGCCGTGCTGGAACTGCTCGACATCCTGTATGAGCTGTCCAAAGGCGAAGCCACCGAACTCTCGTCGTCGGCCTTTGCCCAGGTACCCGTGACCAGCGACTCTCGCCGTGTGCTCAAGGTGAAAAACTACATCGATGCCCACTACATGGAGCCGTTGCGCCTCACGCAGTTGTGCGACATGGCCGGAATGACGCCGAGTGCATTCTCGCGATTCTTCAAACTGCGCACAGGCAAGACGCTCAACGAGTACATCATCGACGTGCGCTTGGGCTATGCGACCCGAATGCTTGTCGACACCACGAGCACCATTGCCGAGATCAGCTACAGCTGCGGCTTTAACACGTTGAGCAACTTCAACCGCCAGTTCAAGAAAGGCAAGGGCTGCAGCCCGTCGGAGTTCCGCAAGAAATACCGCAAGACTAAAATTATCATCTAATATATAACAAGAATTCAAGTAATTAACACAATGAAAAGAAACTTAAGTTTACTATTGCTTCTGGCGCTATGGGCAACGGCCCAAGCGGCCATCAAGCTGCCTGAAATCATCGGCAACGACATGGTGCTGCAACAACGCACCCAGGCCCGCCTGTGGGGCAAGGCCGATGCCAATGCCACCGTGAGCGCCGATGCCGACTGGCTGGGACTGCCGGTAACAACCCAAGCCGACAAGAGCGGCAACTGGTCCCTGATGCTGCCCACACCCGCTGCCGCCAAACAGGAACACCGCATCACGCTCCTGGAAAACGGCCAACAACAGGTTGTACTGGAGCGCGTGCTCATCGGGGAGGTGTGGTTCGCCTCGGGACAATCCAACATGGAGATGCCCCTGAACGGATTCTGGAACTGTCCCGTAGAGAACTCCAACGAGGTCATCGCCACCGCGCGTGAGAACCGCTGGCTGCGCGTTGCCCAGATCAAACAGAATGGACAGACCAAGCCCGTCGAGGAAGTGTCAGGCACGTGGCTGGTGCCCTCGCCCGATACAACACCGTGGATGAGCGCTACAGGCTTCTTCTTCGGCCAGATGCTGCAACGCGTGCTCGACATCCCCGTGGGCGTGATTGCCTGCGCCTGGGGCGGCTCGAAGGTCGAAGGCTGGATTCCCGAGGAAATCGTCAAGACCTATGACGACATCGACATCGCCAAGGAGCAAAAAGAAGGCTGGAACGGCAAATGGTGGCACTACTACACCCCCGTCATCATGTATAACGGCATGCTTCACCCCCTGCGCCATTACACCATCCGCGGCTTCATCTGGTATCAGGGTGAATCCAACGTGGGCAAGGAGCAGACCTATGCCCAGCGTTTGAAGGACATGGTCGATACCTGGCGCAAGGACTTCGGCGGCACAGCCCAGCAACTGCCGTTCTATCTGGTGGAAATTGCACCTTATGGCGGCTATGGCGAATGGCTGAGTTCACCGCTGCTGCGCGAAGCCCAGCACAATGCCGCACAACTGATCGAGAACTGCGGCATCGTTTCGACCAACGACCTGGTCAAGCCATATGAGTTCAACCAGATACACCCCGCACAGAAGCGCGAGGTGGGCAACCGCCTGGCCTACATGGCCCTGAACCGCACCTACGGCTACAAGGGCATCGCTTGCGACTCGCCCGAGTATGACCACATGCAAATCAAAGGCAACGAAATCGAGGTATTCTTCAAGAATGCCGACGATGGCCTCTCGCCCTGGCAGGACATCGAGGGCTTTGAGATAGCAGGTGCCGATGGCGTGTTCAAGACCGCCAAGGCCACGCTCAACGAGGGCCACAAGTCGATCATGGTATCCTCAAGCGATGTGCCCGAACCAGTGGCAGTGCGCTACTGTTTCAAGTCATTCCAGATCGGGAACCTCAAGAACATGCGCGGTCTGCCCGTTGTTCCTTTCCGTACCGACAAATAATCAAACAATAATACAGCATTATGAACAAATTGATATTTTTAGCATTCTTCCTGCTGGCCGCACTGGTCCTCAATTTCTCGGCCTGCAGCGGCAGCGACGAACCCGATGCCCCCAAGCTGGCAGCCCCTGCCGTGGTCAGCACATCGCCCGAGAACGGCTCGACGACAGTAGAACCTGGTGCTATCAGCGTGACCATCACCTACGACAAGACGATCACCATGACGGCCAGCGACATCAGCAAGATTCAGGCCACCGGAGCCACCATCAGCAACGTGCGCACCATGAGCGCCGCCCTGATGTTCACCGCCACCTGTGCCGAAGAGGGCCAGGCCGTGACCATCACCATCCCCGCCGGAGTCATCAAGAACTCCGACGGAGTGGCAGCAGCAGCCCATTCACTGAACTTTACCACCAGGAAGACCGAGTTGCCCAACCCCGTTGCCCCCGACGGACACGAGTCGGCCGCCCAGGCTGTGCTCAACATGACTCCCGGCTGGAACCTAGGCAACACGCTCGACAGCTACGGTGACTGGATTGGTGACCATCAGGAGCCTTACCGATATGAGACCGCATGGGGCCAGCCCATCACCGACGCCCACTTGATGCAGGCCTTCAAGGAAAAAGGCTTCAAGGGCATCCGCGTTCCCGTGACCTGGTATCAGCACATGGATGACCAGGGCAACGTCGACGAGGCCTGGATGAACCGCGTGCAGGAGATTGTAGATTATGCCATCAACCAGGGCATGTATTGCATCCTCAATGTGCATCACGACACCGGTGCCCACGATGCCGCATGGGTTGTCGCCAGCTCGACGCTGCAACTCGACCGCTATGCAAAGCTGTGGACACAGATTGCCACCCGCTTCATGAACTACGACCAGCACCTGCTGTTTGAAGGCTATAACGAGATGCTCAACACCGCCCAGCAGTGGAACCAGCCGAGCAACCTGACGGATCTCGAGTACGTGAACAAGCATGCCGCCAGGTTTGTCGAGGCGGTGCGCGCCACCGGTGGCAACAACACCTACAGGAACCTGATTGTTTCGACCTATGCTGCCGCCCATGGCACCGCCGTGATGAGCGGCCTCACCATCCCCACCGACCCGTGCGGCAACCAGAGCCATATCGCCGTCGAGGTTCACTCCTATGATCCCTGGGATTGGGTACGCATCTACAACATGACCTGGACCAGCGAGTGCAGCGAGTACCTCAAGAGCATGTTCAGGGATTTGGAAACCCACTTCATCTCTAAGGGTTATCCCGTTATCATCGGCGAATATGCCACCAACGGTTCCGGCGAGATGACCATCAACCAGAACAGCACTTCGGCCCAAAAGGCAGAGGCCGGCAGGCACGCCGGCGACATGAACCGCCTGTGCAAGAAGTATGGCGCCGCGTCGTTCTACTGGATGTCGCTCGTCGACGGGGCCGACCGCAGCCAGGCCACCTTCAAGTGGACGATGGAACAAGTTGCCGACTCTATTGTGAACGTCTATAAATAATCATTGGCGTCCGCTAAAACTTAGCATCTGAAAAAATTAGGCTGAACCCCGTTGCCGAGGTTCAGCCTTTTTCGTCACCTTAGTGACCTATAGATTTCACTAGAATGTCAAGCCATTACTTGAGGTCAGGCAACTGGTCACGGGTAATGACATAGGCATTGGTCATGGCGTTCTTCCACCAAGCATCGCTACAGAAGTTGCTGCCATACCACACCATGAACGAACCCCACTTGGCTCCAGCGCCCCAGATGTCGGAAATGTTAGCGAAGCTAGTATTGCCGTCAACGCCACACTCGCCCAGGATAACCATCTTGCCGCTATAGGTAGCCTGAATTTCGTCAAACTCCTGCTTGTTCTGCGCGGCATTGTAGCCATACAGGTCGCGGGCGATTATATCCACATATTCATTGCCGGGATACCAATCGATGTCCTGGTTGTAGGTAGAGCTATTACCGTTGTAATTCTGAGTGGTCCATATCCAAATGAGGTTTTTCACGCCCTTCTGCTTGAAGTAGTCAAACATGGCAATCCACAACTTCTTATAGGTATCGGCGCCGTCATATCCCCACCAGAACCAAGCCTTGGTCCAAGAGGCCTGTTGCTTGGCACAAGCATTGCCTGCGCCCTCGTGGAAGGGACGCCACATGGCAGCGATGCCTGCATCCTGCAACTTGAGCATGACATCAACCACCTTGTCCATCTGGCCATAGAACCACTGGTTCTCCCAAGTGCCGCTCGTCAAGGCATTGGACGCCTTGAAGGTTGTCTCACTGGGCGTGCAGGTAACGCCTGAGCCATCGCTACCGGGAACGGTGCTCGCAGTGAGAGGCACGTTGAAATGCCACATGAGCTGCACGATACCACCGGCGTCGAACCACTCCTTGACAGGCGTTATGTTGCTGTAGTCGATCCAGTTGTTCTGGGGAACATAGATATGGATGAAGTCATAGCAGTTCATGGCCGGATATTTACCGGTCACGCCCTTCACATGGTCAGCCAGACGATGATTCCAGTTCACGTCGGCCATGACGCTCGAGATGGTCTTGCTGCCATACTGCGACCACATGTATGCCAGCAGCTTCTTGGCGGGTTCGGTCGTAGCGGCCACAGGTTCCTGCCCCTCGGCAGGAGGAATCACGGTAGCCTCCTTGGTCTTGAAGTTCAAGGTAAACTCGGGAGCCGATGCCGAGGCGTCGGTAGTAGAAACGATAGCACCCCTTGAGACCTTGACAGTATAGTTGGTGCCAGCGACGAGCGATAACGGAATATCTACCGCCATCGTCGTCTGTGAATTGCTCCTAGCAGCAACTGCATTGCCATTGAGCGTGATGCCGGTCGAGGATGCGACCTTGACCGTCGTGTTATAGGTCAGCGTGAGCACAAGAGTGTTTTCGGCATCCACCTCGGCGCCCTCGGCAATGGATTGTTGACGCAGGACCACGTTCACGCTGGGCGTGGGGTCATCTGGTTCATCCTCACTGCAACACGAAAACAAAGTGAATACCGCAGGCAATAGCATGAGGACTAATAACGCAAGATTAACGAGATGATTTCTTTTCATTGTCTTTACCTTGTAATGTTGTGCAAAATTGTTGTACTCGGGCAGTGATCGATGCGATGTAGCGGGCACGGCATTGCTCGGGCACAGTCTGAGCCATCTGCCGCAGGCGGTCCTGATAGGATATCCACGCCCGGCGGGCATGGCCGATAGCCGACTTGCGCTTTGGCCCGCTCTGACCGATGAGCTTGAAATAAGCACTGTCGATGGGAGCCATATCAGGCCACTCGCCTATCTCGGCAACATCATCGGAACCATAGAGTGCATCATTCAAGATGGCGTCGACACTCATGACTTGCGTCTTGGTGCCCACACGGGCCTCAGCCTCCATTTCCTGCCATTCGCCATAGGCCTTCTTAGCCTTTTTGGCGGCATGGTAGAACTCGGGATAATGACGCAACACATCATCAACGCGTGGCGAGCACAGCGTGTCGCCGGGCTCCACAGCGATGGTGTCGATGCCATAACCCTCGATATTGGCAATGAGGTCTTCCTCCTGATGAGCGCCATCCTTTTCCTCCTTGTAATAATGACATGAAGTCAGCATCAAGGCTAACGACGCGACAGCAGACAAAGAGAGGTCTCGCCGACAGTTAAAATGCAATTGATGTGCAAGCCCAGGGCAAAGGGAAAACTTGGTTTCACTGTGCCAAGGCGATGCCATAAATCGGATAAATCCCAATTTCATCATTAGTGTGTTTAAAAATTATTCCCGCCGCCATAAAATGGAGCGGCGGGAATAATATCGAAATTGAATTGAATGTCAATTGGATTACATGGGAGCCACGGTCACCTTGGTCAAGACGAAGTTCTGACCCTGGACGATGAACGTGCCGCCCCACCACTGCTGGGTGTAAGCTGCATCGAGCATAGCCTGAGTGAGCGTCAACTTGATGCAGTTGCCGTTGCCAGCAAAGTCATAGGCTGCAAACTCGCCCTCGGCAGTCTCGGCAACAGCCAGATATGTGGGCCCCCAGTGGCCCTCAACAATCTTGGCCTGCCAGCCAGCGCCGACCTCGCCATAGAAGCGAACCACGCTGCCTTCCTGCGGGTTGAAGGCTGCCAGCTCGGGCGACATGTCGGAGCCGATGGTGATGTTGTTGCCCCAGCCGCTGGTATCCTCACGGCCTTCCCAGATAACCTGTTCGGCGCCTGCACCGATAAACTTCACATACTGCAGTTTGATGCCGTCACCCCAGATGACCATACCCTGGCCGCCGTCACCAAACATTTTGGCAGCTTCCTCGGCAGTGATGTCAAACACGAGGTCGGTGACATCGGCGCCAGGAGTGATGTTGCCGTCAGAACCGTACATGCTTGCCAGGCCACTGAGCGGAGTGCTCCAGTCACCCATGCGGAAGTTGAAGATGGGATTAGCGCTGGTTGCGACAAAGTGAACGGTCATCTGGCCAGGACCGGTGATGGCCTCCTGGAACTTGGTCCACAGGTCGCCGCTCCAGTTGAATACGCCCCAGCTGCTCCAACCACTCAGTGACTCATTACCCTGCCAGATAACACCGGCGAGCTTGCGGATCTCGAGGGGATAGGTAGCAGTGATGTTGGAGTTCTGCTTAACCACGACATCACCATCAACCATATAGTCGGGAACGGTAAAGGTCAAAGTGTTATCGGCGATGGAGTATTCATTGGTGCCCAAGGGAGCAGTGCCACCGGGCAACGTAACCTCGATGATGCGGTCGAAGTGCTCACCATACAGGGTGACAACGTCGCCAGCAACGAGGTCGGCTTTCTGTGATGCACCAGTGATGACAACGGTGGGAACCGAGAACTCATCGGTCTGCAATGCATCGCCCGAATAGAGCAGCAGCGAGATAGCACCCGACTTACACTCGGCGGGAACAGTTGCGGTAATGGTCCTGTTGTCTTCCGAAACAGTGAATTCGGCAGCAACACCACCGGCAAACAGCACTTGCTCTACCGTGTGCAGGTTGGTACCATGGATCTTGATCTGCTCGCCAAAGTCGGCTGCGGCAGGCTCAAGGCTCAGATAGCTGGCCGAAACGATCTCGAGCGGAGTCTCGAAGGTGTACTCCCAGTCAGCACCGTCATTCATGGTGATGGTACCGCTCTCGGCAGCCAGAGGCACGCGCACGCGGATCTCGCGACGCGATACATATTCAAAGTCTTCGGCGATCACCGAGGCGCTCCTGGTGAAGATCACCTCAGCAATGTTGTAGACATAGTCACCCGTGATCGAGATGATGTCGCCTGCATTCAGGCCAGTGACGGGAGTCACATTGGTCACCTCGATGGGCTCCTCAAACACGAGCGTTCCAATCGAAACGATAGTATCGTTGCCGGCAACCAACCTGATCTGACCGGGAACGGTCTCGTCGGGCACGTTGCAATAGATGTTCTCATTGTCGCTGCGGTTGAAAGCCGAGCGCTCAACGATGGCATTACCCGGGAAGATGACTTTGTCCACCTTCTGCATGTTGGTACCCGTGAGGCGGATTTCAGTATTGCGCAGGATGGGCGACGGTCCATAGGCCAGCAGGTTCACACCCGACTTGCTATAGGGGTCGGTGACCAGATCCTCATCATTACAGCTTGTGAGCGAAACCCCAACGAGGGCTACCACAAACAGGATGAAAATATTTCTGAACTTTTTCATATTCTTCTTAACATTATAATTAATTAGGAACCACACGGATGTTGTCAATCTTGATGATGGGGGTGCACTCTACACCTTCAACACCACAGCCCGAGACGAAGAACCACAAGCTGGTGAAGCTGTCGGCAGTCAGCGAGCCAGTAGATACCGAGCCGTCCCAACCGTAAACGAAGTTGGCTGCGATGGGCAGAGTAACGGTTACCCACTCGCCACCGGTGTCGTAGCTGCCCGTCGGGCTGGTTGACCAGGGACGGTACAGGGCACGAGGATTGGCATTGTTGGTCATGTAGGTGTTGTTAGCGCCAGCCACGGTCTTGCCGTAGATGTCGACACCTGCAGCACCGAAGGTCACCTTGTCAACACCTGCAAAGCAGATCTGCAAGGCAGCATTCTTCCAGGGATACTCGCTGGGAATGTTCATCTCGAACTTGAGAGCCATGTTGCTCCAGTCGCTGAAGTCGGCCAGGTCGGTCAGACGAATACCCATCTCACCATCCTGATAGTTCTCGGGGCTGTTCCAGCTGCCAGGCCAGTAAACGAACGAGAAGTGCTGCTCGTCCCAGGTCTCGTTATTCAGAACCGAGCTGCCGTCACCAAACTGGAAGAACTTGCCGCTCAATGCGGTATCATCGGTCGTGCTGTTGTGACCGTTCCAGCCATGGTTGTCCAGGCCGTTGGTGTCGAAGTCGAACAGCATGCCGCGCGAATCCTTGTAATAGAAGCTCGTCTTGGTAGTTCCGTAAACCGAAGTCACATAGATGGGACCCTCGACAGCACCGGCGGGAACCGTGAAGGTTACCTGGGTGTAATCGGAGGTAATGTTGGTGATTTCGGCAGGAATCATCGAACCGTCGGCACCAGTGAAGTTGATGGACAGCGGAGTGCCGGGATCGTCGATGAAGTAGTTACCGGTCAGCGTCTGGGATGTGCCGACGGGTGCATACTCGTTGCCCATGCTGATGATCTGCGGAGCTGAGATTACAACGTGGAAGTCATAGGTCACCGTATCCTGGTCCTTGGTGATCATGTAAATCTTGTCGGTAACAGTCTCGGGTACCGAGCGGGGGATTTGCACGATGAGAGTGTTGTCGGTGATGTAGCTCGAGTTGAGAATGCCCTTCTTGTCGTTGAAGTAGATCTCATATACACTGCGCAGGTTCTTACCCACAAGGCAAATGATGCTTTGGGGAGAGGCCTCGGTCACCAGTTCACCAATGGTGTAGTGCATGTCGGGGTCATCGTTAGTGCCTTCAATCTCGGTGCTCAGACAGCGCACATAGCTTACCGAAGGTAATCCGCTTGCCACCTCATACTTGTCAGGCTCGTCGGCACATGAGAACAAACCCAATGCCATAACGGCAAGTGCCATGACGATGAAATTATATTTGAAATTTTTCATTTTCTTTAATCTTTAATAGAATAGGTGTCAAACTAAAGTATCAATAACCATAAGTTGCTCTCACGTCAACATGGACACCGTCAACATTGCTGCCCAGGTTGGGGTTGAACACAACGTCCTCCTGCGGGAAGGGCATGAAGAAGTAACGCTTGCTGCCGTCGGGGCTGGTCTTCATCATAGCCTCGGGATTGGGAGCGGACTGTGCCTCGTTATAGCCAGCCGACGCGGTGATCGACCAGATACCGGTCTCGGCATAAGTCTTGTAGATGTCGCTCAGGCCATAGAACGTGCTGCGCTTTTGAGCCCTGAGTTCGGCAACGCAGAAGTCGGGATCAAAGTAAGATACGCGCACGTAATCAAACCAGCGGTCACCCTCGAAGGCGAGCTCCAAGCGACGCTCTTTCCAGATGTCGTCAAAGGTGATGACACTGGGACGCTTAGCGTTCCTGACTGCACGATGGTGCACTGCATAGAATGCGTCGATGGCACTACCGTCGGAGGTCGACTTGGCAGTACCCATCATGGCCTCGGCATAAATCAGATAAATGTCGGCAAGACGCAGCAGGTGGGTCGACAGCGAGCTGGCCATGCGGGCATCAGAATGTCCGAACTCGGCAATGTGGTCGGCAGTGTTGCCATAGAGGTGCTTCACACAGTTGGCACCGGTAGACGAGTTGAGCTGGCCACCAGCCGACTTGTTATACTTGGTGTCGAACATGAACTTCAGGTAATCGAAGCCCGTCTCATGGGTAGTGCTGTCGATTTCATGATCACGCCAGAAGTAGGAAGAGGTGAAACCGGGCAGCATCATGGTAGCCTTGAGGCGGCTGTCAACGTTGTTGAGCCACATGTCAGGGCTGTTCTCGAGCAGATTGATGCCAAAGGCTTCCTGCAGGTCAACCGAAGGAGAGGTCCAGTCGCCCCAAGTGGCACTGTAGCCCTCGAAGCCAGTCATACCCAGGTCACTCTCGAGCGAGTTCTGAGCGGTCCAAACGTTGCCGTCGGCAGTCCAGCGCCAAGCGATAAGGCTCTCGGAGCAGTTGTTGTTGTGACCGCGGAAGATGTCCTCATAGTTCTCCATGAGCGTGCGGCCGCTGTCGTCAATCACTTCCTTGGCATACTGGGCAGCCTTGGCCATGTCGTCAGCATTGATGGTGCCGCTGATGCCAGCCTTCATCCAGTAAACCTTGGACAGCAGACCGGTTGCTGAATAATAATCTACACGGCCATTGGTGGGTGTCTTGACACCGGCAAGGAGTTCACGGGCTTTCTCAAGTGTCATGATGATGTACTCATAGACATCTGAACGCCAAACTTTCTCCTTAGTATTATAGGCACCTTCAAGTTCCTCGGTGTTGTTGTGCACGATGGGCACCTCACCGAATGAGCGAACCAGATAGAAATAGGCCATTGCCTTCCAAACGAGGCACTCGCCCATCGTCTGGTCCTTAACAGCCTGTGAAGGACCGTTACTGTTGTTAATGTAGTTATAGACAGTGCTCGAGTGACCGATAACGGCCCACAGCGAGTAAGCCATGTTCACCAGGTCCTGGTCGGTACCGTTCAGGGTGAACTCACAGTAAGGCGAATTGCCCATGTAAAGGTTACCCGAAAGTCCCTCACCCACTTTAAAGAAACCACGCTGGTAGTCATACCAGGGAGAGTTGTACAGGTAGTTGACGCCTGCGATGCACTGCTCGTCGGTCTTGTAGTAGTTCCCTGCGTTGTAGCTGTCCTCATTGGGTCGATCGAGGAAGTCCTCACACGAAGTCATGGTCAGCGCAACGAATGCCAGAGCAATGATATATTTAATCTTGAATAGTTTCATATCTTTAAATCGTTAGAAAATTTAAAACCGTTAACCATGAATGTCAGAAAGTAACATTAACGCCGAAGCTATAGGTCGTGGGCGACGGATAGCGGCCGTTGTCAAGGCCCATCACATGGTTAGATGCCGTGCTGGCACCGATTTCGGGATCGTAGCCGTCATAACCCGTGATAGTGAGCAGGTTCTGGATATTCACCTGCAGACGCAGGGTCTCAAGACCGAGCTTGCCCACGAGGCGCTTGGGGAACGTGTAACCCAGAGTGATGTTCTTCAGGCGGATGTAGCTTCCGTCCTCGATGTAACGGTCGCTGATGCGGTCGTTGTCGTTCGGGTCCATAATCGAGGCACGAGGCAGCTTGCCTTCCTTGTCGATGCGCACGTTGGTGATGTCATCATACCAGTTCCAGACGAGCTGGCCATCGCCACGGTCAACGCCAGCCGAGTAATCCTTGTTAGGATCGATGGGAGCGAGCGTGGTGCAGTCGAGCACGTCAACAAGCTGGTTGGTCCAGGTCGAGTTCATGTGCGTGAGCTTCATCTTCATGTAGTTGAACACCTTGTTGCCATAAGAGCCGTTGATGAAGATGCTCAGGTCGAAGTTCTTGTAACGGAAGGTGTTGGTCCAACCGAAGGTGAACTTGGGCAGCGGTGAACCGATGTTGGTCTGGTCTTTCACATCGATGATACCGTCACCGTTCATGTCTTTATACTTCACGTCGCCAACCCACACGGTGGTGTTCTTGGAGAACACGCCGTTGGCGGGATACTTCTCGGCCTTGGGCGAGGTCTGGATATCCTCGAGCGAGGTGTAAACACCGTCGGTCTTATAGCCGTAGAAGTTGAACAGGCTCTCGCCCACGTTGCTCACGCTCACCACGTCGCTCCACTGACCATAGCCCACGATCTGGGCATTGTCGGTACCGTCAAGAGCGATCAGTTTATTCTTGTTGAACGAAATCTGAGCCTCGGAATCCCACTCAAACACACCAACGATGGGGTGAGTACTCAAGGTGATCTCGAGACCAGTGTTGCGGATGTGGCCATAGTTGCCCATGGGGGCCGTCAAGGCCGAAGATGCGTTACCCGAGGTGCCCATGTAAGACGGCAACTGCAGGTTCATCAGCATGTCCTTCGACTCCTTGCGATACCAGTCAACAACGAGGCTGATGCGGTCGTAGAGGAAGCCCAGGTCGAGACCGACGTTGAACTGCTCCTGCTTCTCCCACTTCACACTCTCGTTGGGAAGGTTCTGAGGCTTGTAGGCCGTACCCAGCGAAGACCTGATCATGGCGATGGTGGTACCCCACAGGTAACCACCGATGTTGGAGTTACCGGTCTGACCCCAACCCAGACGCAGCTTACCGTTGGTGAGCCAGTTCACGTTCTCCATGAACTTCTCGTTGGTAAATCGCCACGAACCGGCGAGCGAGTGGAAACCTGCCCAGCGGTTAGAGGGACCGAAGTTGGAGCTACCGTCATAGCGGTAGGTATAGGTCGCGTTGTAACGGTTGTCGTAGCTGTAGGTCCAGCGTGTGAAGAACGAAGCCATCGACGAGCTGCCAAAGCCGTAGTTGATTTGGGGCGAGCCCTGGCCCAGCTTGGGATTGTGGAC
>JAFTFA010000086.1 GCA_017449785.1 Muribaculaceae bacterium
GAATTTATCGGCACGCTCGACGAGGCCATCGCCACGTTCCACCAGGTCCTGGCCGACCTCTTCCCGGCAAACAACCAATCAGACGAACAAACAACACAAGAACAATCAGAAGAATAACAATCACATGAAAAGAATTTTCAGCTACAGCATGTTACTGGGCCTGGTAGCCCTCACGATGCTCACCGCCTGCAACGACGACACGAGCTATGCCGACCGCCTGAACAATGAACGCAACGCCGTGAATGCCTATCTTGCCAATCACCGCGTGGTGATGTCTGTCCCCGAGGACTCGGTCTTTGAAGTAGGCGAGAACGCTCCCTTCTACCGCCTCGATACCGATGGCAACGTCTACATGCAGGTGCTCAACGCCGGTGACCGCAAGAACGACAAGGCCAAGACCAGCCAGCCCATCTACTTCCGCTACTCGCGTTACAACCTCTCGGTATGGTATTCCGACGGGAACTGGACGGTCTATAGCGGCAACGAGAACTCGATGGATGCCGTCGCCTGCAGTTTTAACTTTGCCGACTACACCCTGCCTAGTTCATCGCAGTGGGGCTATGGCCTGCAATATCCGCTCATGTTTCTCGGTGCTGAATGTGAGGTAAACCTCGTCATCAAGTCACAATTTGGCTTCTCCAACGAGATTTCCCTCGTCACCCCCTTCTTCTACCACGTGCGCTACTACCACAGCCAAATCTAAAAAAACTTAAAACTTAAAACTAACAACTAACAACTTAAAACTCAAAATAATGTCCCTCATCAAATCCATATCCGGAATCCGCGGTACCATCGGCGGCAAGGCCGGTGACGGCCTCTCGCCGCTCGACATCGTCAAGTTCACTTCGGCTTACGCCACCTTCATGCGTCGCAATTCCCCCGTTCGCTCCAATGTCATCGTCGTGGGCCGTGACGCCCGCCTGTCGGGACGCATGGTGCTCAACACGGTCATCGGAACGCTCATGGGAATGGGCTTCGACGTGGTCAACATCGGCCTGGCCACCACGCCCACGACCGAGCTGGCCGTCGTCGGTGAGCACGCCTGTGGCGGCATCATCATCACGGCTTCCCACAACCCCAAGCAGTGGAATGCCCTCAAGCTCCTCAACCACAATGGCGAGTTCCTCACCGATGCCGAGGGCAAGGAGGTTTTGCGACTGGCCGAGGCCGAGGACTTTGACTACGCCGACGTGGACCACCTGGGCCGCGAGCAGAAGAACTACACCTGGCTGCGCCGCCACATCGACCACGTGCTGGCTCTCGACCTGGTCGATGTCGAGGCCATCCGCAAGGCCGACTTCACCGTCGCTGTCGATGCGGTCAACTCGGTGGGCGGCATCGCCATCCCCCAGCTGCTGGAGGCACTGGGCGTGAAGAAGGTGGAAAAACTCTTCTGTGACCCGACGGGCAACTTTGGCCACACGCCCGAGCCCATACCCCAGAACCTGACCGCCATCAGCGACTTTATGCGCCAGGGCAAGGCCGACGTGGGTTTTGTCGTTGATCCCGACGTCGATCGCCTGGCCATCGTGATGGAGAATGGCGAATTCTTTGTCGAGGAATATACCCTGGTGGCCGTGGCCGACTATGTGCTCAGCCATACGCCCGGCTCCACCGTGAGCAACCTGTCGTCGTCGCGCGCCCTGCGTGACGTGACACGCCAGCACGGCTGCAGCTACACGGCAGCCGCTGTCGGCGAGGTCAACGTGACGACCGAGATGCGCCGCACGGGTGCCGTCATCGGCGGTGAGGGCAACGGCGGTGTGATCTATCCCGCCAGCCACTATGGCCGCGACGCCCTCGTGGGCGTGGCCCTGTTCCTGTCGTTGCTGGCCCGCAGCGGTAAGACCGTCAGCCAGTTGAAGGCAACCTATCCGCAGTACAGCATCGCCAAGACCAAACTCGAGCTCAAGCCCGAGATGGACGTGGATGCCATCCTCAAGGCCGTCGAGAAACATTATCAGGGTGAGCAGATGACCACCATCGACGGCGTGAAGATCGACTTCGAGGACAGCTGGGTACACCTGCGCAAGAGCAACACTGAGCCCATCATCCGCATCTACAGCGAGGCTCACTCGATGGAGGAGGCCGAGCGCCTGGGCGAGGACGTCAAGCAGATCGTCCTTTCCCTCATCTGATCCTCTACCGGAATCTTAACAACTGAATATTCTGAACAATCTGATTGATTGCCCCCTGGGAGTGACCAATCAGAAAATTCAGAGTATTCAGTTGTTTGTTACCCGAGTTCGAAATAAAGTGCCGATATTCAGAATTTGTCACGCGTTTTCACTTTTACCGAACGCCCTGATGATTATTCATTTGCGTGCTGAGTGCCGCCGTCGGGCCGATAGAAGTGCCGACAAAGGTAGTTGTGTCAAAATATTTGGTCAGGGATTTGGCGAATACAAGATCATGTTTTATATTTGCACATTCACTGTTTAATCCCAATTTGCTATGAAAAAAGTTATTGTATTATTCATCATGCTGTTTGCGGTCATGTTGCCTGCCAGGGCCGAGCGAACTGTTATCTTTGAGGGTGATGATTATGCACATCTTGCTGTGATACCACTCTCTCTGCGTCATGATGGAGTCACGCTTTCCATTTATGGTACTGTACACAGCGATGGCCTGTTCATGTATGGCGGTCACGTGTCAAGTTTGACCACAGACGTGGGAGAAATAACCGGCATTGTCTTTGAAAGGCAAGGTTCGGTGTCATTTGCGTTTTCCGAAGGCTCGTATAACACTGGTTGGGGCAATGGCTACTGGACCGGTAATGCGACTTCGGTAACCTTTGTGCCATCTGCGAGCGTTGTGGTCCATCGCATCATTGTCACTGTCGATGATAGTGATGCCATCAGTGACTTGTCCTTGTGTGACATGCAGTCTTTACACGACGGAAAGTCACATCTGTCCAGTCGTGAATTGGTCGTACTGTGGCAGGCGCAATACTACCTTTTTGTCAAGGACAGGCTAACAGACTGCTATGGTCTCGTCTATGGTGGTGTCGGGCAGACTTATGCCCAGGGCGACGTGATACCCGGTGGTTGGGGTGGAAGGATGGATACCTATTATGGAGAGCCTCATCTGATGAGTGCGATTGGCTTCAAGCCCCCTGTAGATAATATAGAAGTGTTACCCGAGGAAATCACGCCTGGAGATGTGGGCCACGATCATTGGGCACACTATGTGGTTTTCAGGAATGTCATGATCAGTGATGATGGAAGAAAGCTGATTGACGAGGACGGCAATGAGGCCCCGATTTACAAATGGACTTATGGCGTGCCTGATGACCTCAGCGTGCACTATGATGTCTATGGTTTCGTGGAATCATTCAGGGCTGGTTATGGCAGTTCAAGTGAGTTTATTTATGAGATACTCCCCATGAGCTATGAGCGTGTGAATCAGACGGAAAGCGTTTGCTGCCTGGAAGACTTGATGGAATTCTACCCCCAGAATCAGCCTGCACAATTCTCCTGCCCGCTCATTGTCATTGATCAATACAGGAATTATCTGTATTTCAAGGATACGTGCGGACGGTTCGGGATGATGTACGGCGACATGGCGGGTGGCCCGTTCGAGAATGGCGATACAATCATCGGCACGGCATTCTGGACGACATACCAGCAAGCACCTCAACTTGGAACTAATGACAAGTGGCGGCTGGTGGGTCATGGCCCTGCAGTGCAACCCCTCCCAGCAGTCATTGACGAAATGACCGAGGATGGCGTTCATTCCTATCTGTGCTTCAACGATGTGAAGATCATTGAAGAGGATGATCAATTATACATCGAGGACGAGTGGGGTGACAGACTGCTGCTGTTCAATCGTTTCCAGATTGACCTGCACCCCAAGGATCCGCTCGATAATTCAGGGGTCGGACACCCTGATGTCGATGACGAACTCAACATTGCAACCGTGAACACTGTGATTGATCAAATCTTATCGGGCGACTTTGAGTATGTGACACGCTGGATCCCGCCTACCGGATACGATGGTGTGTTGACCTATGACGTTACAGGTTTCCTGTCTATCTATAAAGGAACTTTGGAACTGTTGCCCAATGAGGTGGGTTTCCACGGATGGACAGAGGAACGTGAATTGAAGTATGACGTCAACATGGATGGCGAGATCAACATTGCTGATGTCGACATGATTATTGACCTCATTCTCTCCTATTGATCAGGACATGACACGATAACGAGAGTTCGAGCAAATCACTTGACTCAGGCATCGGTTTGTGCCATCATTGGTATCTGGACCATTTGATCGAGCTTCGCTCGAGAAATTTAAGCAAAATTATAAATAAAATTAAAATAAAAAATTAATTTATTTAATTTTTATGCAAATTTTTGTTTAAGTTCTCAGCTGCTAGACCGATTAAAAGCCGGCAACAGAATTATGACAAAGCCTCATGTTTTGACCCACTTTCCCCAGGGCGTACATGGTCTCTGACCTGTGCGCCCTGGGGCTTCGAGTCAAGGCCGCTGGCCGATGGAGCGGCACGGCCCCATGCGGTTGAGGCGGGAAAAAAGGGGACGGTTTGGCAGAAGGGTGACAAATTGTCGGGCGGATGGCGGCATTTTGTCCATTGGCACAGAGGTTGCAGTCTTGCAGGGCGTGAAATCAATTAAAATTAAATAACAACTCAATTAACACTACAAGTAATCATGACTATCAAACCACTTAATGACCGCGTTCTCATTGAACCGGCAAAGGCCGAAGAAGTAGTCGGCGGCATCATCATCCCCGACAGTGCTAAGGAAAAACCGCTCAAGGGCATCGTCCGCGCAGCCGGCAACGGCACCAAGGACGAGGAAATGATCGTCAAGCCCGGCGACACCGTGCTCTATGGCAAGTATGCTGGCAACGAAATCGAGATCGACGGCGAGAAGCTGCTCATGATGCGCCAGAACGACATCCTGGCCATCGTCATGGACTGATCAGTTGGGGCATCAAGCAGTGTACTGCAACCGACCATCTTAAAAAAAACTTACAACTAACAACTTAAAACTTACAACTAAATAATAACAATGGCAAAGTTAATCAAATTCGATATCAAGGCTCGCGAAGAGTTGAAGAAAGGCGTTGACCAGCTGAGCGACGCCGTCAAGGTCACCCTGGGCCCCAAGGGCCGCAACGTGATCGTTGACAAGAAGTATGGTGCACCCCACATCACCAAGGACGGTGTCACCGTTGCCCGCGAGGTGGAACTGGAAGACGAGTTCCAGAACATCGGCGCACAGCTTGTCAAGGAAGTGGCCAGCAAGACCAACGACGATGCCGGTGACGGCACCACCACGGCTACCGTTCTGGCCCAGGCCATCATCAACGAGGGCCTCAAGAACGTGGCTGCCGGCGCTAACCCCATGGACGTGAAGCGCGGCATCGACAAGGCCGTCAAGGTCGTTGTCGAGGGCATCAAGAAACAGGCCCAGGAGGTGGGCGACGACTTCAGCAAGATCGAGAATGTGGCCCGCATCAGCGCCAACAACGATGACGCCATCGGCCAGCTCATCGCCGAGGCC
>JAFTFA010000087.1 GCA_017449785.1 Muribaculaceae bacterium
AACGCCGTCGTCACCAGCGTGCGGGCAAATGTCTTCTCTTTCTCCATGATTGTATCGGAGTGTTATACCGGTAGTTCTCTATGTGGGCTGCAATGGTACAAAAAAGTTTCCTTATACATTGATTTGAAGACAAGAAAGACCGAAAAAGCCCATTCTTTTTCCACACAACACCAGCAACAAGGAAACCAACTTTGCACACCTCTCTTTAATACCCCGCGCCGATCCCCACAGAAATCTCACCCCCTTCAGTTGTTTATAAAAAAAGGTTGTTTAAGTTGTTTAAGTTGTTGTTAAAAATCGCCCCGCGCGAATGCCCTCAGAAATCTCACCCCCTTCAGCAATTTATATAAAAAAGGTTGTTTGAGTTGTTGTTAAAAATCGCCTGCATGCGGATGCCCACAGATTTTTCAGACTATTCAGTTGTTCATGAAAAAGGTTGTTTGAGTTGTTTAAGTTGTTGTTAAAAAATCGTCCCGCGCGGATGCCCTAAGAAATCTCAGCCTCTTCAGCTATTTATATAAAAAGGTTGTTTGAGTTGTTGTTAAAAATCGCCTGTATCGCCCGCGATGATGCCTTTTGTGGGCAAGCCAGTATGTTGAAATCCAATGAGATAGCCCCCATTTCTCATTTTATATAGAAATTCTATAATAGAAATCCTATAAAAGTGCGGAAAAAGTATTATCTTTGCGGCAATAATAGGTTTTTATAAAGGTAATAGAAATCATGAAGCGAGTGAAGAATCCATTTATCGTGTCGGGCAAGATTGAGCCCGAGTACTTCTGTGACCGCGTGGAGGAGAGCGCGCGACTCATCAAGTCGCTCACCAACGGAAACAACTTGGTGCTAATTTCTCCACGTCGCATGGGCAAGACGGGCCTGGTGCAATTCTGCTACGATAAGCCGGAAATCAGTGACAATTATTACACGGTCTTCATCGACATCCTGCACACGACAAGCCTCAGGGAATTCACGTTCTTGTTCGGCAAGAGCATCTTTGAGAGCATTATGCCCCTCGGGCAGAAGATGCTGACCACCTTTGTGCAGACACTCAGGTCGTTGAGTGGCAAGTTCAGTGTCGATCTGGTGACCAATATGCCCACCTTTAACGTCGAATTGGGCGATATTACGCATCCTGCACTCACCCTCGAAGAAATTTTTGCCTATCTTGAAAAGGCCGACAGACCCTGTATCGTTGCCTTTGACGAATTCCAGCAGATCGCCAACTATCCCGAAAAGAATATCGAGGCACTACTGAGGAGCCATGTACAACGGGCATCCAATGCCAATTTCATCTTTGCTGGCAGCGAGTATCACATCATGCAGAAGATGTTCATGTCGTCGTCCAAACCGTTCTATAACAGTGCCGACACGCTGGAACTCAAGGCCATCGACCTCGATGAATATATCGCCTTCGTGCAGCGGCTGATGGGCGAAGGCCAGCGACAAGTCTCTCCCGAGATCATTCAGGCAGTATATCGCCTGTACCAGGGTAACACTTATGCCATGCAGAAGACCTTTAACGAGCTCTACTCGATGCTTGGCGAAGGTGAAACCTGTACGTTCGATACCTTGGTGACAGCCATCAACAATGTGCTTGACTCTAAGGAACCGATGTTCCGCGAGCAGCTTTCAGGCATCAACGACAAGCACAAGCCGTTGCTCTATGCCATTGCCCAGGACGGGGAGGCCGAGCGCCTCACGTCGGCAGGCTTTGTCAAGAGGCACAAGCTCGCCTCGGCAAGCGCCGTCCAGTACTCCGCCGCACATCTGCTCTCCAAGGGCGTTCTCACTCGGTTGAACGGCAAGTATTCGGTCAATGACCCATTCTTTGCCTTGTGGATTAACAGGATGTATGGCCCCAAGCAACTATCACAACTCATTGAATTACAGTAATAACAACTTTTTATAGAAATTCTATAATAGAAATCCTATAAAAACTGTCCCAGCCTAGTAAAAAGTAAAAACCCATCCCGAACATGGCGAGTGAAGGGCCTCGCCCCGACGTGGCCGACGGCCTTGTGCAACTGCTGCAAGACTCAACCAGCAAACATTGAGGTCGCGCTACGCGCGAGAAATTCAACAAATTTTTAGGTAACGATATAGCAGTTGACCCTGCGCTGAAACGTCTCTGCATCAAACCGTGCTAACGCACGGGAAATTAAAAGAAAATTAAATTTTAAAATTAATTTGATTAATTTCCCGCCCGACAGGGCGGTTAATACTACCAATGGGCCAACATCTATATATGATCGATTCAAAGTCGTCGGAATCTCACTTTTTTTTCGCGATTCCGACGACTTTGAAAATTCGGCACCCTGTTTTCTGGGCCAAAAAACAAACTGAGTCATCTGGGAACTCTGGCATTCAGAGTATTCAGATGACTCAGTTGTTGTTAAGGTACTCGCTACAGGCCGGATGGCGTTGTAATCGTCGTATTTATTTCCCGATTGATGGGAGGGGTTTACTTCACGAGGATCTTCTTGCCACCCTTGATGTAGATGCCGCCCAATTTGATTGCCTGTCTATGGCTGATGGAGCGACGGAAACAATACATTTTGAAGTTTCTATTCGATGTATTTCAAGAATGGGATGACATAGGTTTCACGCATCTTTTTACACCTCGCTTCGGCACTAGTAACAAATACTTTCAAATAGTGACGGGCCCAAGATTCAATACCGCTATGCCATGTTTGATCTAAGTCACAAACGTGAAACTGAACTTGCATGGCGGCAGCCCAATTAATGTAGAGACTATCCGGCTGTGCCCTGAAGAGGTCTCCGTGATGTGCATCTGTACATAATAGTTTCTTTCTGTCTTCTACCCAATCAATCTCAACATAATCAATGTTTATATTCTCATATTCTTCATTATCAATAAGTAACGCACACATTTTGGCTAGCTTATATGCCGATATGATGTTGGGTGCCATAGCTGATTTTCCCATATTTCTAGTTTTCACATCTATGATGTCATAATAACTATCTTTATAAAACAGAATGTCGGCGGTATCATTCTGTTTTTCTTCAAAGACATTTTGAGGAGACCATTCTCTTGTTGCTTTATCTCCTCTGCTAAGGAGGAATAAGGCTGTTGGTGATTCTAGTAAAGCGTACCTTTGTTCTACCGTAATATGTTTGGGATGACGAAGGTATATATCGTTCAAATACTCATACTGTTTGAAAATACATGATGGGTATCGTTGTTTCAACAGGTGATAGACGCATTTTTCAAAAGGTTCTCCTGCTGCATGACCTGAAAGAGTGCCTGAAGTCGCACTATTAGGACGATCCACAGTTTTTCCTTTCATGTCTTTGATCAACGTATTAAAATTGACTGTTCTCATTGAATAATTGATTGAATAAAGTGTTGATATTTGCTAAGTGTGATTTGCTCTCGTCTTTCAGATACTCAGTCACTTCATTGGCGATTCTTTGATGAATTTGCTTCTCGGTATCCGAATTCCAGTTAATGGGTCGAAATGGGATGCTGGCGATAGGTGCTTCTGAGAATTCAACGATAGCACCTTTTACAATACCATTAAGACACAACCATCTGAAAACCCTCTCGTTATTGAGATATGCTAAGATGTATTCAAGGGATTCCTTGCATTTGGGCTTTCTGAAGATGGCTGTTACGTCCTGGGTTGGGTATATGCCAACGTCGGCATAACAGAATCTGAAATAATCTTTATTTGAGATCCGTTCTTTACAAGGGATAAATATTCTAGGCTCGTCTCGTTCAAATAGTTTCTGGTTACGAGGAAAGACAAATTCCCAATAAGGGATATCCTTGCCATAGTTGTAACGTCCTTTCAATTTGTTGATATGAGGCTTGAAGTGTTCGGCAAAGGAAGGAAATTTTGCCTCAAATTCCTCTGTGCTAAGTTTTTCTTGAATGAAGATATACTTAGTTATGCTTCGGCTCTTGAACGGCATTAGGTCTTTCGCTTTCAGTACATTTATGAGTGCCCCCTTCTCTTTTTCATTTAGAGAGTGGGTATTTTTTATCTGGAACACGTTATCTAGGCCCGAAACCATTCCGTTGCCTATATCACAATAATCCCCGATTCGGTAAAACTCAGTCTCAAACAAGGAGGAACTGTGCTTTTGACATGCGAGTTCAAATTGCTTTAATTGCTCTTGAACTTGTTCTGTGTCAAGTATCCATCTCTTGTTTTCTTGAAAATGTGGAATGGTGAGAATATCAAAACAACTTCTGCTCGCTAATTCACTACTTGTTGGCAAGCCTCTCTCTTTATTGTATCGGTATAATCTGATTGATTCTTTTCTCTGTGAGCTTTTAATGAATTTAAAAATAATAAAAGAGGCTGTTACCTTTTCAAATAATGCTGTCTCTTTGAAATGATAAATCTCGGTGAAGTACCCTTTCTGGCACATATAGTTGCGCAATGCTATTGAATGAGTGGTATTCATCCAATATTCAGTGCAGATAAAGATTAATTCTCCATTATCTGTCAGGTGTTCAATGCTTTTAAGAATGAAAATAAACAGATAGTCACAAAGACTATTGAAATACCTATTCCACAGTTCATTGGACTCCAATTCCTCTTTTAGTTCGGGCTCAAGATTTTTCCACCTAATATATGGGGGATTGCCGATGACTACATCGTATTTTTCTTCAGTTGATACGTTAAGAAAACTTTTAAATTGGATGAAGTCAAATGATTTTCCTAATGATGGATCTATTTCGTATGCTGCCAGGTTCTTGAAGCCATTTTTGATTAATTGTTCAAGAAATACCCCTTTGCCGCATGATGGTTCCAGTACTTTACAATCTTTTGCATGGGATATTAATGACACCATGAAGTCTGCTATCAGGCTAATTGTAAAGTATTGCCCATACTTGTTTTTATCTACCATGATTAAATTGAGCCATTACTGTAGTATTGGTCGAGGCTCCTTTTAACCAATGGATTGTCAAGCGATAATACTGTCCTATATACAAAAAAGCGGGAGCCTATATTTGTTGTTGCTCGTCCGCTCTTAGTGGTCGTAGGAGTACCATGTCGCCAGAACAAGCAACTATAGACTCCACGAGATATGTACACATTCTTCACATCACGATTGTAATGTGAAGGAGTAGTATACACACTAATGGCATCTATTGTTGCAATGTCCTTCTTGGCGACAAATTAAGAATTTCCTACGTTCCTAAGAGCCAAAGAACAAAGCGTCAATAAACGCTTATTTGAATATATGTCATCATGCCTCATGCCACCGCTGTGACCCGCATGAATTGTCGCAAAGATACGTCAATTGTTTTGATGTGGCAATATTGATGGCAAATTATTTTCTAAGTTTCAATTATTTGTGATAGATATGATAAAACTATTGACCATAATTTATTAGAAATTCTATAAAATGGCATGCTCGGTTGTAATAACCTAGTAATGATTTGTTTAAGTTGCTGTTCTGTAATTCTGTGCAGGATGCGATAAAAACGACTGAGTCATCTGAGAACTCTGGCATTCAGAATATTCAGATGACTCAGTTGTTGTTAGATACTCGCTACAAGCCAGATGGCGTTGTACTCGTCGTATCGATTTCCCGATTGATGGGTATGGGGGTTACTTCACGAGGATCTTCTTGCCACCCTTGATGTAGATGCCGGGAGCGTTGGGGGTCTCCATGGGCATTCCCATCAGGTTGTAGTAGAGGCCGTCGGCCTGCTGGGCGGCGTTGATCTCCTCGACAGCGGTGCTGGGAGCCTTGGCGGGCATGTAGATGACCAGACCCTTGCTGGGATCGTCCACCTGGTGGTAGATGACTTGCTCGATCTGCTCCTCGGTCTGCTCGGCGACGTTCCAGGTGTTGCCCTGGGCCCAGATGGTGGCGGTGCCGTTGTTGAACAGGTCATAGAGCACGCCGCCATTGCCGTTGTTGACAAAGGTGTTGTTGCCGGGGTTGTAGTCCTCGGCCTCGGGGTCCTCGACCTTGCCCAGGTTGATGGTGGGAGCGCCGGTGGGCACGGTGATGCCCCACAGGCCGCCTTCCATCCAGTTGCCCTCCATGTAGATGTTGGCACTGCTGCTGCTGTCATAGATGCTCACGCAGCTGCCGCCGTTGTTGGCGTTGGTCTCGTAGCAGTTGTCGATCATGACGTTGTTGCGGATCACGCAGTCCACCGAGCCGATGGTGGTGATGCCATAGCGGTTGTCGGCAATGTAGTTGTCCTCGATATAGACAATGCCGGTGTGGGCCATGCCCATCATGTTGCTCACGCCGATGCCGCCCGAGAGGGTGAACTGGCCGCCAATCACGTCGTTGTCCTGGATATAGACGTTGTAGTCGCCGGCGCAGGTGAGGTTGATCTGGGGCTTGTTGCGGTTGGCGGTCACGTTGTGCCACAGCAGGTTGTTGCGGATGATGACGCCCACGGGGTTGGTGGCGCCGTTGCCGATGGCGTTGAGGGTGTTCTCGATGAAGGAGCAGTTCTCGATCACGTTGCCGTCACACGAGGCGTTGAACGAGATGGTGCCCGAGCTCGAGAGCTTGCCGTTGTAGAGGGTGAACGTGCAGTTGTCGGCGTGCAGGCTGCTGTTCAGGCCGCCGAAGCAGACGCCCACATACTCGAAGCGGACGTTCTTGAGGTTGGCATTGCCGTTCTCGCCCAGCATCCAGAAGCCGCGCGGCAGTGACGCCTCGGCGTCGCGGGTGATCAGGGCCGTGTCGGCGGGAGCAAAGTCGGCGTCGCCGTCGATGGTGACCGTCACGTTGTGGCCCATCTTGATGACGTCGTTGTTGGCCAGTTGCAGCACGTCGCCCTCGGCGATGGTGAAGTCGGCGCTCACGAGGTAGGAGCCGTCGTCCTGCAGGGTCACGCCGCTGCCCTCGATCTGGCTCAGGGCATTAAAGGTGTACACGTTGCCGGTGCCGTCGGTGGTGAACTCGTCGGCCATAGCTCCGGCTGCAACAGCAGCCATGAGAATAAAAGCGTAGATTTTCTTCATTTTACTGATGTTTAATAATAATAAGGATACTAAATGGGCTACAAAGGTACTCAAAAAGGTTTGAAATGACCGCCTGACGCGCAGTTTTTTCGGCAAACGGGCTTAATCTGTCCACCAATTGCCACTGCCAGTGAGGAATAACACGGCACTTACTGAAAAACAGCCCGATAATTAGTTGTTATTCACGAAATTGTTGTAATTTTGTAACCAAATTGCACAATAACGAATTATATAACTGACAGTCAATGGATTACTCATTAGTCGATTTTCTTGCCCTGCTGGGTGCCGTGTGTCTTTTCCTGTACGGAATGAAGATCATGAGCGAAGGTTTGCAGAAGACCGCCGGTAGCCGCTTGCGTTCCATCTTGGCCTGGATGACCAAGAACCGTTTCCTGGCCATCATCACGGGTATTGTCATCACCGCATTGATCCAGAGCTCATCGGCCTCGGTGTCGATGGTGGTGAGCTTTGTCAACGCCGGCCTGATGCCGCTGGAGCAGTCGCTGGCAGTGAGCTTCGGTGCCGCGCTGGGAACGACGTTCACCGAGTGGATCATCGCCATCTTCGGCTTCAAGGTCAAGATGTCGGCCTTCCTGTTGCCGCTGCTGGCCTTTGCGGTCCCCATGCTGTTTGTCAAGAAGAACAACTACAAGAACGTCGGTGAGTTGCTCATCGGTTTTGCCTTCTTGTTCATGGGCCTGGACGCCATCAGCGCCAATGTGCCCGACCTGTCCAAGTCGCCCGAGGTCTTCGCCGGGCTGCAGCAATACACCTCGATGGGTTTCCTGTCGATATTGATCTTCACCCTTGTGGGCTGGATTGTCACGATGGTGATCCAGTCCAGCGCGGCCACCTTTGCCATCGTGCTCATCATGGCGACCAAGGGGTGGATCTCGTTTGACATCGCCTGTGCGATGGTGCTGGGTGCCAGCATCGGCACCAGCATCACGCCGTTGCTGGCCTCGCTCGGCGGTAATGCCGAGGCCAAGAAGGCCGCCCTGGGCCACGCGCTGTTCAACCTGTTCGGCGCGGTGTGGGTGCTCATCGTGTTCGAGCCGTTTGTGTCCATGGTGACCTGGGTGGTCAAGGACCTGTTCCACCTGGGCGACCCGCTGGCACTGTACAACAGCGTGAAGGACGGCGGCGTGGACAGCAGCTCGCTGGTGAGTGAGCAGGTGGCCATGTCCATCGGCATGACCATGTTCCACACCATCTTCAAGCTGTGCAACCTGTTGATCATGATCTGGTTCACCAAGCTCTACGTCAAGTTGCTCAACGTCTTGATCAGGAGCAAGAAGAAGGAGGACGAGGAATTCCAGTTGAAGTATATCCAGGGCGGTCTGATGAGCGCCAGCGAGTTGAACATCGACCCGGCCCAGCGCGAGATCGTCGTGTTTGCCCAGCGTGTGGAGCGCATGTTGGGTATGGTCAAGGAGCTCGTGCACACCAAGACTGGCACCCCCGAGTTCAACAAGATCCTCTCCAGGGTGCAGAAGTATGAGGACATCACCGACCGCATGGAATTTGAGATTGGCAGCTACCTGAACAAGGTGCTCGACGGCCGCCTGAGCAGCCAGGCCAAGGCCCGCGTGGCCAGCCTGCTGAGCATCATCAGCGAGCTCGAGAGCATCGGCGACAGCTGCAACAACATCGCCAAGGCCCTCGTGCGCAAGGAGGAGGCCGACGCCCACTTCAACGAGTACAACTATGCCAACATCGACGAGATGCTGCGCCTGGTGAGCGAGGCGATGACCAACATGCTCATGGTGCTCACCGACATCGACAACGTCACGGCCGAGGACCTCATGCGCAGCTACAACAAGGAGCGCGAGATCAACAACTTCCGCAACCAGTGCCGCACCGAGAACATCGAGAACGTCAATCAGAAGAAGTACCCCTACAAGGCGGGCATCTTCTACATGGACATCGTGTGCGAGGCCGAGAAGCTGGGCGACTTCATCGTCAACGTCATCGACAGCATGGAGGACATCATGCGCCGCAGCAAGTCCGACTCCAGCGGCATGCCCATGGGCGAGCTCAACCCCGAGAAGGTCGCCATGGGGTAACCGCCACTACAGCAGCTTTTTAAAACAACTAAAGAGTCTGAAAATCTGGGGGCATCCGCGTTCTCTGGGCCTCACGCTAAGGCGCGAAGCCGCTAAGTTTTTTAAGTTTTATTGCTCGCAAGGGGCTCGCAATCAGATGCGGATGCAAAAAAACAAGGTTGTAATTGTTGTCAAACAGGTTGTTATGGTTGTTTGAAAATAGTACCGAACGAAACTCACGCGAAGCCGCTAAGTTTTAAAAGAAGACAAGAAGGACTATGCCATCCGGGCTGTAGCGGTTTTTTAAAAAACAACTCAAACAACTTAAACAAAGGCATCCGCGCTCACATCTTTATGGGCGCGGATGCTTCTGTTTATTCAGCAGGTGTTTTTTAATCACTCGGCATCGGGCTTGATGTCGTGCAGGCGCATCATCTGGCCGCCGTCGAGCACGTCCCAGCCGGCCGTGAAGGTGGGCATGTCGTCATACAGCAGCACCTTGCCCGTGACAAAGTTCAGGCCCGGAGTGATGTGGACCGTCATGGGCGTGTCGATGCTGTAGGTGATCTGCTCGCCGATGTAGATGGCGTCGTCCATGATTTCGCCCATGTCGGTGATGTGGTTGGTCACCCGGGTTAGCTCCTTGCCCTCGCTGTAGAAGGTGATGTCCTGGCCATCGACCTTGTAGGTGAGCATCTTGCAGGCGGCCTGCTGCACCAGGTAGGGGTTGATCGCCTCGGTGACTTCAGCATTGCCCTTGTCGTCAAAGTGCAGGCAATACAGGGCCTCGGCCAGCACGCCAGTGCCCTCGACCTCACCACAGGCCAGCCACAGGTCGTCGGCCTGGGCGTCATAGCGTGCCCGCGGCATGTTGCCGTGGCGAATCTTGGGGAACGCCGTCACGACATCCCCCTTGGCCACGAGGATGCCATAGCCCTCGCTCGAGGTCTCGTCGTCACAGCGCATCAGGCTATAGACCGCCACGCCGGTCGCCTTGTCCTCCATGATGGTCTCCAGGCGCTCGTCGGTGCGGGTGATCTTCTTCATGACATTGTACACTGCCTCGGGCGCGTTGCCCATCTCCACGGGGTTGTCCATCGTGCCGTTCACGGGCTTGCCTGCATCGGCCTTGCAGCCCGTCATCGTGCCGCATAGTGCAACCACTGCTGCGGCCGTCATCAACCATTGTTTCATCTGTTTCATAGTCAGTTTCCAGTTTATTGATTTCTGTTAACGTTTCTGTTCGTGCAAGGACTGTGCCAGCCATGTGTATCACTTCTTGCCATGAGGCACCCTTGCTGTTGCAATTACCAGTGGCAAAGATACTACTTTTTTCTGTGCTCTTGCCCATGTGAAGCCATTTCTCACGGCACCCGATGGATTTACCGGAAACGGTAGTTTTTGGCAGATAACTGCCCATTAAGTCGTAATTTTCACCAGGATAAAGTACAATTATCTGCTATTTCCCGGAAATTTGATCTATATTTGCAGTTCAAATAGTCATCAAATTATCGTCAGTAATGGAACATCTGATAGGAAGAGAAAGAGAAATGATGCAGCTGCAGCGCTGCTTGAATTCAGAGCGATCTGAGTTGGTGATTGTCTATGGACGACGTCGTGTTGGCAAGACATTTCTTATCGACCAGTTTTTTGCAGGGAAATATGATTTTTCTTTTGTTGGCGGTCACAAATTGTCCCAGCGCATTCAACTTCGTAATTTTGCCAAGGCCTTGAAGCAAGCGATGGGAGTGTCGTCTCAACGTGAGTTTAATGACTGGTTTGATGCATTTGATGCTTTAGAGGAATATCTGGAATCATTGATGACCGATCGCAAGAAGGTGATTTTTATCGATGAAATGCCATGGATTGACACTTTGAAATCCGATTTCACCGCCGCCTTTGAAAACTTCTGGAACGGTTGGGCGGCACGTCGCAGTGATATTATGTTTGTAGCAAGCGGCTCGGCCACGTCTTGGATGGTTGATAAGCTTGTTGAGAATCAAGGTGGTCTTCATGCCCGCATCACGCAGCACATCTATTTGCGTCCATTCACGTTGCTGGAGACAGAACAGTATCTTAAGAGCCATGGATGCCAGTGGGACCGTTTCCAGATAGCGCAGTGTTATATGCTTTTTGGCGGAATACCGTTTTATTTGAGCCTGTTGGACATGAGGCAGAGTTTGGTGCAGAATGTTGATCAATTATGCTTCTCGCGCGGTGGTGCGCTACAATTGGAATTTGAAGAACTCTACAATGCCTTGTTTACTTATGCTGACAACTATGTCGCAGTTGTCAATCTGCTGGCTAATCACCGCAATGGGTTGACCAGTCAAGAAATATCCATCATGAGCAAGATTGACGGCAAACGGCTGAAAAAGATTCTCACCAATCTTGAACGGTGTGATTTCATTATGAAATTCAGTTACTATGGCAAGAAAAGTCGTGATTGCCTTTATAGGCTTGTTGATTTCTATACACTATTTTACTTTAAGTACATTGAGCCTAACAAGGATACTCATGATGAGCAATGGTGGAGTCATCACCACGACTCGCGCAGTGTGGAAACATGGCAAGGATTTTCATTTGAATTATTGTGTTTGTTACACATCGCTGAGATAAAGACCGCACTGGGGATTGCTGGTGTTGCAACTGAGGTATCGGCTTGGTTTGAAAAATCAGATAAAGAAAAAGGCATCCATGGTTCCCAAATCGATTTGATCATCGAGCGGGCCGACAGGGTCATTCATTTATGTGAGATAAAATTCTGTCAGGATGGTTACCGCCTTACATCGGAGTATGCCATGAAGTTGCGTGAGCGCATGGGATTATTCCGCGAGAAAACTAAGACTCGCAAGGCTCTTGTCAATACTTTTGTTACCACATTTGGTGTAATCAATAAGAATTCATCAAGTTTGGTGCATAGCGAGATCACATTAGATGACTTGTTTAAGAAACCGTTAGTGATCAACATGGGTTAAGGAAAAAGCGGAAAAATCGCCATTTTTGTCAGATAGGTGCCCATTAAGTCGATATTTTCACCCAGATAAAGTACAATTATCTGCCATTGGCGGGTGTGGTTGCATCTCCCTAATTCCGAAAAAGCATGACTTTTCGGGATTATAATCCCAGAAAGTGACATTCAGTCCTACATCTTTGGCTAAAAGTGGCAAAAAAAGTGAGATTTCGCCAAAGAAACGACACAATCTTTGGCTAAAAGTGGTGAAAAAGATGAGATTTCGCCACGGAAATGATGCTATCTTTGGCTAAAAGTGGCAAAAAAAGTGAGATTTCGCCACGGAAATGATGCTATCTTTGGCTACAAGTGGCAAAAAAAGTGAGATTTCGCCAAAGAAATTTACCATAAATTTGCTTATCAGTTTAGAA
>JAFTFA010000088.1 GCA_017449785.1 Muribaculaceae bacterium
AACCGACGACTTCGTGATGTCACAGCTCACCGTTATTGGACGGCACAGACATTCAGGCACAGAATACCTCATCCAAGTGCAGTCCTATGCCACCGATTACGCCTACATCGACAAAAAAGAATACAAGCAACAGCGCAAGGACAACGAGGTGGACATGAACATCGACGAACTGCGCCGATTCGAGAAAGTCAACAAGATTCCCCCACTGGCTCCGAACATCCAAGAACAGATCAACAAATTCATCGATAAAGACTAAATCCGAAGAAGAAAAAGTGGAAGGTTCTCTTGATGCAGGAAAATAGGGACGGTTCTTTTGATGTAATTTTATAGGCAGTTGTTAAGAAATACTTAACAAATTGGCATCGCATCAGCACATTCATTATCAACGGATTGTACTATCTTGAGTGGGCTTGTGTTGATGAGGCAAAAAACTGCAAAGAGGTGTCCAGGTAGTTGGGGCGGTCGAGGTTGCAATGAGGCTGATGTTCGCCCCATGATGCGGTGGTCGAGGACATCGGCGGAGCCTTCGAGGTCAGCGATGGTGCGGGCAACTTTACACTATGGCACCTAGCCACAGGTCTCGAAGGAATTCGGTGGCCGGTATGACCATGTATAAAAGTAGTACCTCGATGATGACTGACTCAAAACTTTTGCTTAACTTTGACGGGCAATCGTGCAAGGCCTCCTTGCAGATGCCCGTATATTGGTCGAGTGCTTCTGAAATATATCTCATATCTTAGCAGTGTTTAGCAACCACTAAGTTACTGAATATCAGGCACTTGACTAAATTTTATTAGTTGTATATTGTTAAAATAACTCATTGATTTTCAAATATTTAATTAATTATTAACTAAGTATTGATAAAGAAAGATTAAACAATAATTCAGAATACTAGATATGGTTCGTATTTATAAATATTTGGTAGTATCGGCTTTATTCGCTCTATTATGTTCTTGTGAAGCGGATTACAAGCCTAACGATTTATTTGGTGATTGGCACGAGAACTCAGGTGACTCCATATCTTTATCACTTAATGAGGACATGACCTTTATTGAAGTCATAAAACCCCATGTGTCACGAACGATTAATCGAAACTCGGATAGCACAATGGTGTTAACCGGTAAATGGAGTATAGAAAAACCCTTGTCACCAGAATGTTGTTGGAATCTCTATCTTGAGTATCAGACTCATGATTCAACAGGACAAGTAATCAAAGAGGAGCATCAATTGAATATTGATGGTTTGCATCTCATGAATCATAATTTTAAGACATTTATCCTTGATTGGGATTGGGGGCGAGATAATGGCTATGTATTAGAAAGGCAATAGGTTGAATGCTGTCAAAGAGCCTGTTAGGATTGGGTTTCAGCTCGTCTTTTCACAGCATACGCGGTTGAGCAACTTTTCCAAAATTATAAAAGTCTGGACGAGTACCAGCGCCTCATGAATAATATGTCACCGAAAAAGTTGAGCAAATAGAATTATTATTTCTACCTTTGCATGAAATGACCGAATGCAATATGCTAAACTTTTTATTTGAAATAGGTATCGTTCTGCTTCTTTTTTCTCTTTTTAAGAGGAATAAAGGAACTTTCTTCTTCATGAAATTTTCAATTCTGATCATTGCCATTCCAGTTTTATTTGTTTGTTCTTTCTTTTATCTGGGCACAGAAGAAACTCTACAAGAGGCAATGCCTGGAATTGCTATCTGGAGATGTGCGTTTATCTTATTAGCATCACTTTTGCTTCTTGGCCTATCAACATTGATTTCTCATCTTTCCTTTAGGAATCTATTCAATAAAGAACAAAAAAGAAAGATATTAATGATAGAGTCAATAGTCTATTTAGTCTTATCAATTGGATTTATGGCTACTTGGATATATGACGTCTTTTGAAGCATCAGTCGGTTGATTTACCTTTGTGAGAGGAAATCAACCGCAATTTTTCATGATACTCACCATCAATGGGCAGCAAGCCGCCCTCAAGAAAGGCTCATCAATAGAATACGTCTCGGAGAACCGCATCTTCACCGACGCCGATGACTACTCCATGGAGATTGAACTGCCACTGGCCGACTGTCCCCAGAACCTCGACATCTTCGGCATGATCACCCGAAAGGACGTGGACACGGGCGACATCTTCTTTGATGCCGTGCTCCAGGACACCAACTTCTTCAAGCGCGGTGCCGTCGTGATCACCGGCATCACCCATGAGGCCGTCAAGGTGCAGTTCCTTGAGAAACGGTCCTACCAGAACTTCTTCCCCCGCTTCGATGAGACCTACATCGACGAGCTCGACTTGGGCAAATGGCCCAGCACATATCCCGACAACCTGCCCAATACGGGCGACGCGTCGCCAAGGCCGGGTGCAGGAGAAACTACCTACGCCAGTCCCGCCGAACTGTGGGCACGGACGGACTACACCGCCTTGCCCTGGGTGAACAACACCAGCGGCAACCTCCAGAATGCCGCCCGGTGGAACGCATCAGCCAACAAATACGTGTGGAAGGTCAACCCCGACGACGATGAGGACACAGACTATTGATTTATAATTTTGCTTCCTAAGTTATTGTGCAAGGATTTTGATGTATTTTCTTCGTCAAAATGTGCAAAACTATTGAAATCGGCAAAAAAGTCACCTGATCTGCCGTCAGGAACGCTCG
>JAFTFA010000089.1 GCA_017449785.1 Muribaculaceae bacterium
AACGACTTTGTTCTCCTCACGCAAATAAACAGGCACGCTATCACAATCTTCATTAATGTCTTGACCGCTATATAAATGTAGCGGTTTATAACTCTTTCCATTGATTATGGTATCTCCCTTTAGTTCAAGCGTATAATAGTGCATCCCGTATGGGATGAAATGGCCATCAAAATCAGGTGACTCAGTTACATGAGTAGGATTGTCATAGTAGCACACCCACTTCACGCCCTCGCGCACGAAGGGGACGTACTCATAGCTATCCTCGTTATCAGGAGTTTCTGTGGTTGCATCGGCGATGATGTGAACGAATTTTTTCCAAACGGGTGCATTGCGATAGCTCTCCACGGCGCTTGCGGGAACATGCAAGGTGGCATTCTGGTAGTGAGGACTGTCAAAGCAATTCTCATAATACATCGCTGGTGGCGTTGTTGAGGTACAAGTGATGGTCGTCAATGCACGGCACTCGGCGAAGGCATTATTTTCAATGGTAACCGTGGGGGAGAGAAGATTGACGCTGGTCAGGCTCGTACACAGGTAGAAAGCACAATCCTTGATGGTGGTGATGGATTCGGGAATCGTGATGCTCGTCAATCCCTGGCAGTAGTTGAACGCATAATAGTCAATGGTCGTGACGGGGTAGGTCACGTCCCGATAGGTGACCTGTGCCGGGATCACCACGTCGCCATGATAATCACTAAGGTGCATGCCGCTACTGTACTGCTGAAAGGTGACACAGGCTTCATTGTCCACAATCTTATAATAGATGCCATCCACCGCAAACTCATAGTTGGTGTAGCCGTATGGGGGCAGGGCAACTGCGGTTACCGGCAGCAAGAGTGCCAGCATCAGGGTCATCATCAGTTTGTTTTTCGTTTTCATAATGCTATATTTTTTGGTGAATAATCGCGGTAAGATTTCACTTGCAAAGTTATAACGAATTTATCAAAAAAGTGCCTCATTCCAATCTCATTTTTAAAAATGTAAACGGCTGATAATTCGGCATCTAAAAAATAAAAATCTCATTTTTTGCTCATGGGAGAAAAACTATGGCCTCAATGTGCTAATTTTGTACCATGTTTTTACCGTTATTGTGGAATCAAGTGAACCTTGACGCCACCACCTCTTGAAAAATGATACACAACAATAATATGCTGATCGTGCTCGTGGCCATCTTCTCCCTGCTGGCCACGGGCTGCACCCGCAACAACAGCGCCACCATGCAGGAGTTGTCCCGCATCGACTCAATGGTCTATCACCAGCAGGAGAAAGAGGCCCTGCCCCTGTTGCAGCAGATGGCCACCGACCACATGGGCAAGCAGGAACGGGCCTACCATGCCGTGCTGCTGACCATGGCCATGTACAAGAACTACATCCCGTGCCGCAGCGATTCGGCCATCAACGAGGCCGTCGGCTACTACAGGCACTCGGGTGACGACTTGAAGTACTTGAAGGCCCTCATCGCCCAGGGCTGTGCCGGCGAGGACATGGGCCACCTGGAGCAAGCCGTCGGCAGCTACCATCAGGCCGAGGCCTTGCCGCTGTCCACCGACAGCTCGATGATCGCCTATGCCAAGTTGAGGCTGGGTGCCCTCTACCAGTCCCAGGTCGTGGGTACCACCACCATCGCCCTGCAGAAGTACCGGGAAGCCATGCCGATCTATCAGGCCCTGGGCGACAGGCACTACGAGCTGGTGTGCCTCACCAGCATCGGCGGCATCTACCGCAACCTCGACGAGAAGCATGACTCGGCTGTGGTCTGCATGAAGGCCGCCATCAAGCTGGCCCAGGAGCTGGGCGACCAGTACCACCTGTTTGCCAATCGCTACCTCTTGTCGGAGCATTACCTGGTGAAGGAGCACAATTACTTGATGAGCAAGGAATATGCCTTGCAGGCCATCTCGGCCGACGCGTCGATTATCGACCACCCACGGGCCCATTATCGGCTCGCCTCGTCCTACATGATGCTGGGGCGGCCCGACTCGGCCATCTATTACCTGAAGCGCGCCCCCCAAGCCGCCACAGCAATGGACAGTGTCGCCTATTTCCAGCTCATGTCAGAACTGGAGCACAGCTACTGGAAAAACGAGGAAAAATCCAAGGACTACCTGCAGTCGGCCCACGCCATCGCCGACTCGATGGCCATCAATGGACTGAATTACAGGCTGCGGGCCGTCGAGAAGAAATATGATGTGCAGTTGGCCGAGTTGAACCAGGTGAAGAATGAATCGCGGTTGAGAGGGACCATGTTGCTGGTGGCCTTGCTGGCCCTGGCCCTGACGGCGGCGGCATTCCTGGTGTGGCGGTACAGGAATCAGTTGAAGATGAGGCAGCACGAGGTGGAGATGCTGAAAAGCGACCTGGACGGCTCGCTGGCGAGCCTCAAGCAGATGCAGGCACGGCTTGACTCCCGCGAGCAGAAGGATGCCGGGAAGAAACAGCTGAGCGACGAGTTGCGTGCCATCATCAGCCAGCAGATTGACACCGTGCAGCAGTTGATGGCGTGGTCCTATCAGTATGACAGTGACAAGTTTGCAGCGAAGTTCAAGGAAATGATGACCCTGGGCGGGACGGGCAACGACACCAACTACTGGTCCAACTTGCATGCCCTGGTCAACGACCTGCACGACAACGTGCTGGTCAAGGCCCAGGAGCAGGCCGGCGGCACGCTCAACGAGAGCGAACTGAACATGCTGGCCCTGTACTGCTGCGGCTTCTCGCGCACGGTGGTCATGGTGACCATGGGCTACAAGAGCATCGGCACCGTCTATAACAAGAAGATGCAGATCGCCAAGAAACTGCACGTCGCCGACCTCGACAACTTCGTGGGGCACGGTGAGGGTCCCTTTGTCACAAATTGAATCGAGCTTCGCTCGAGAAATTAAAATTATAAATAAAAAAGGTAACGATATAACAGTTGACCCTGCATTGAAACGTTTCTACATCAAACCGTGCTAACGCACGGGAAATTAAAAGAAAATTAAATTTTAAAATTATTTTTGTTTAATTTGGCTTCGCCGAGCTAAAGGTTCCCGGCCGACAGGGCGATTAAGAGCCAGCAACTGAATGACGACACAGCTTCTACGGTAGGGTGGAGAGGATGTTGAGCAGGTCGGTGGCGGTGCGGGCGACGTGGGTGCGGGCGAGGTTCTTGCCGCGGGCAAAGGGGGTGCGGGTCATGTCGGCGAGTTGCCGGATGGTGGCGTCGTACAGGCCGTCGATGTTGGCGACGATGACGGGGCGCGGGTCGTCGTTGCCGATGGTCATCACGGCGAGGGTGGACATCCACTCGTCGAGGGTGCCGATGCCGCCGGGCATAACAACAAACACGTCGCCATGCTCAATCATGTATTGCTTGCGGTCGCCCAGGTTGGCGGTGTGTACCGCGTCGTCGCACACGGGGTCGAGCCGGTGCCTGAACATCTCGGGGATGACGCCCGTGACATGGCCGCCCGCGTCGTGGACGGCACTGGCGGTGATGTGCATCAGGCCGGCGTTGGAGCCGCCATAGAGCAGCGTGTGGCCGTGCTGGCCGATCCAGGTGCCCAACTCGCGGGCCAACTGCTGGTATTTTTCTTCCAGTCCGTCTTGGGAACTGCAATAGACGACGATGTTCATGATTGAGTTTTAAGTTGTAAGTTTTAAGTTGTAAGTTTTTAGTTTTAAGTTGTTAGTTTTTCTCGCTCATCACACCTAGAGGATGACGCCGTCAATGATGTGCTTGACTTCCTTGAAGAGGTAGTCGTGGGTGGTGCCGTCCTCGTGCTGGAGGGTGAGGGTGCCGTCGGGGGCGATGCCTGTCACGTTGGCCATGAAGCGGTGACCCGACGCGTCCTCAAAGGGGTGCAAATTGCCGTCGTTGCGGTAGAGGGCTGCCATGTATTGCCGGTGAAGGCTCTCGCGGGCGCTGTCGTCGCCGAGCGCATCGACCAGTTGCTCGATGCGCGAGCAGACGCGCTTCAAGATCGCCATCAGGTCGTGCTCGTGGCCGGTGATGCCCTTGAGGGACACGGGATTGGGGGCGTCGCTCAGGAATCGCTCCTGGTTGATGTTGATGCCGATGCCGATGACGCTGTGGGCGATGTCGGTGCCGTCAAGGGAACTCTCGATCAACATGCCGCAGGCCTTCTTGTCGCGCCAGTAGACGTCGTTGGGCCACTTGACGGTGAACTGGTCGCCCGCCTCGGCCGAGAGGGCCTCGACGACGGCCAGCGCCGCCGCTTCGCTCAGGTAGAACTGGTCACGCGCCTTGACGGGCGGACGCTTGAGCAGCATCGAGAAGGTGAGGTTCTTGCCGTCCTCGCTCTCCCAGGAGTTGCCCTTCTGGCCACGCCCGGCAGTCTGGCTGGGGGTATAAATGACCGTACCGCCCGGCAGCGTCGCTGCCAAGCGGGACAGGTAGGTGTTGGTGCTCGCCGTCTGGCTGACCTTGATGTAGTGTGGCATTTAAGTTTTAAGTTTTTAGTTGTAAGTTGTAAGTTTTAAGTTGTTGGGCCTTGGTTTTAGGTGATCTTATTCAAGTGAGGCTGTGTCATCATACTGGTGCTGGCTTCTGATCGGCCTGAACCCTTCTCTACACCCTACACTCTACACCCTACACCTCAAGTTTTTAAAGTGGCTTGCCACTTTAAAAACTTGAATTAAAGACTGGGGAAGGTCATCCTTAACGTGCGGCTATTGTCGTCGTTGACGGTGATGTCCACGCGCACGGTGTCGTCGGGCAGCAGGCCGTCGATGCGCTCGGGCCACTCGATGAAGCACAGGGCTCCGCTGTCAAAGTAGTCCTCGGCACCCAGGTCCACGGCTTCTTCCTCCTTCTCGAGACGGTAGCAGTCGAAGTGGTAGATCAGTTCGGCGGTGGTGTCGCTGCGGTACTCGTTGATGATGGCAAACGAGGGCGAATTGGTCATGTCGCTCTCCACACCCAGCTGCTTGCACAGCGCGTTGATAAAGGTGGTCTTGCCGGCCCCCATCTCGCCATAGAAGGCATAGACCGTCAAGTCGCCCATCTCGGTCATGAACTTGTAGGCGGCATCGTCGATGGCCTCCAGATTGGGGATTGGTATCTCAATGATTTTCATATTTAGATTTTAGTTGTAAGTTTTTAGTTTTTAATTTTTAGTTTTTGGTGGATGCTTCACTTCTCCCTATTTGGGTGAGAGCGTCACGATGGGCACGAGCATCTCTTCCATCGAGATGCCGCCGTGCTGGAACGTGTCGTTATAGTAGGAAACGTAGTAGTTGTAGTTGTTGGGATAGGCAAAGAAGTCCCTGTTCATCGCGAAGATATAGGTGCTCGAGATGTTGGGGGCGGGCAGACCCACGCGCTTGGGCTGCTTGATTTCATAGACTTGCTTGCCGTTGTAGGTGAGGCTCTTGCCCACCTTGTAGCGCAGGTTGGTGTTGAGGTTCTTGTCGCCGATGACGTTGATGGGACGATCCACCTTGATGGTGCCGTGGTCGGTGGTGAGCACAATCTTGTAGCCGTTCTCGGCCATGAGCTTGAAGATGTCGAGCACGTTGGAGTTCTTGAACCAGGACACGGTCACCGAGCGGTAGGCCTCGTCGGTATTGGCCAGCTCGCGTATCATCTTGGACTCGGTGCGGGCATGCGAGAGCATATCTACAAAGTTGAACACCAGCACGTTGAGCTCATAGTTCTTGAACATGCCGAAGTTCTGCATCAGCTTCTCGCCGGCAGCGCTGTCGTTCATCTTGCTGTAAGAGAAATGCACCTTGCGGCGGTAGCGGTCGAGCAGCGTCTGGATCAAGGGCGCCTCGTTGAGGTTCTTGCCCTCCTCGCTCTCCTCATCGACCCAGAGGTCGGGGAACATCTTCTCGATATCGACCGGCATGAGGCCCGAGAAGATGGCATTGCGGGCATACTGTGTGGCCGTGGGCAGGATGGTGGTGTACAGCTCCTCGCTCTCGACGTTGAAGTAGTCGGCCAGCAAGGGACTCACCATGCGCCACTGGTCGAGCCTGAAGTTGTCGATGACGACAAAGCACACCTTCTCGCCCTTGTCGAGCAGGGGCAGCACCTTGGTCTTGAACAGCTCGTTGCTGCGCAGCGGGTGCTCGGGTTGAGTCATCCAGTCCTCATAGTTGCGCTTGACAAACTTGGCGAAGGCGTTGTTGGCCTCCACCTTCTGCATCCGCAGCAGTTCGTCCATCTTGGTGTCGGTGCTGGACAGGGTGAGTTCCCACCTGACGAGGGTGGAGTAGAGTTCATACCAGTCGTCGATGGTCTGCGCCGAGTTGATCATCTGGCCGATGCGCATGAATTCCTGCTGGTAGTCGCCGGTCACCTTCTCGGCGATGAGTTCATCGCTGTGCAGATTCTTCTTGATGGACAGCAGGATCTGCATGGGGTTGACGGGCTTGATCAGGTAGTCGGCAATCTCGCTGCCGATGGCCTGGTTCATGATGTCTTCCTCCTCGCTCTTGGTGATCATGATGACGGGGACATTGGGCTGCAGGATCTTGATGCGCTGCAGGGCCTCCAGGCCGCTGATGCCCGGCATGTTCTCGTCCAGGATGATGAGGTTGAAGATCTGGTTGCTCAGCGCGTCGATGGCGTCGCGGCCGTTGGTGACCGTCTCGACCTGGTACCCCTTGTTCTCCAGGAACAGGATGTGGGGCTTCAACAGGTCGATTTCGTCGTCGGCCCACAGTATTCTTTCTTTGCTCATACTCGGTTTGTTTACCTGTGTTTTATATTAAGTCAGTGTTAGTCGTTCTTCTTGTTCCTGACCGACCGTGTGGGGCTGTTGACAGGATTGTCGTTGCCGTTGGACTTGCTGGACTGGGTCGTCGTCTGGCCCGTGGCTCTGGACGTTGACGGCGTGGTCGTCTTCTTGTCGCCCGGGTCGGCCGGCTGGGTGGTCACAGCATTGCCCGATGTCCTGGACGAGCCTGACGAAAGATCCTTGTCGGCTTGCTGTTTGTCCTTGTCGGCCTGCTGTTTCTGCTTGTCGGCGTCCCGTTTGGCCTCGGCTTGCTCCTTGCGTTGCTGTTCACGCTCCCTGGCCTGTTGCTTGCGCTCTTCGGCCTTGGCTTTGCGTTCTTGCTCACGTTCCCGCTGCCGTTGCTTGCGTTCCTGCTCGCGGGCCTTGGCCTGCTCCTTGCGCTCCTTGGCCTTGGCCTTGCGTTCACGTTCACGCTCCTTAGCCTTTTCTTTGCGCTCTTTCTCGCGCTGCTTGGCCATTTCCTTGCGTTCTTTGGCCTTGGCCTTGCGGGCCTCTTCCTTTTCTTTCTTGGCATCCTTCTTGGCCTGTTCGGCGACCTTGAATGCGGCACGGGCCGAGTCTTCACGCCACTTGTAGCGGAAGTCGCGTTCCTTTTCTTTCTCCTTCTCGGCTTGCTCGATGGAGTCTTGCTCGGCGAGCTCCTGGATGCGTGCCAGCTTGCGCTGGTACTTCTGTTCCTTCTTGATGCTGTCCTCGATCTCCTTCTGGCGCTTGGCTTCGGCCTTCTCGCGCGCCTTGGCCTCGCGTTCCAGTTGCTTGAGGTGCTCTTCCTCGGCGCGTTCCTGTGCCTTGCGCTCCTTGTCGGTGAGGGTGGTCTGCTGGGTGCCGGCGTTGGTCGAGCGGCTGCGGTAGTCGCTGGACTTGATCTGCTTGCGCTCGGCTTCCTCGCGCGCCTTGTTCTCGGCTTCCTCGCGCGCCTTGTTCTCGGCCTCGATGCGTGCCTTCTCGGCGGCCTCGACCTCCAGGCGGGCACGTTCCTCGGCTTCTTCCTTGGCCTTGGCCTCGGCGTCGCGCTTGGCCAGTTCGGCAGCCTCGCGTTCCATCTGCTCGGCTTCCAGGCGGGCGCGTTCACGCTCGGCGGCGGCTTGGGCCTCGGCCTCTTCCATGGCCTTTTTCTCGGCCTCGTCGAGTTCCTTCTTCTCCAGGTCGCTATGTTCCTTGTCGTTCTTCTCCTCGAGGTAGTTGAAGTAGTCCTCAAAGGAGCGTCCCTCGGTCTGCAGCAGGTTGAAGTTGTCCACGCTGATGATCACATAGTGTACCTGGCGCGGTATATTGATCGTCTGGTCCTGCTCAAACAGGCTGCGGTACTGGGTGGCTTCCTTGAAGTTGTCCAGCCCCTTGACAATCAACAGTCCCAGGCTGCCGAAGTTCATCTGCTCGATGTCATAGTCCTTGACCTTGAAGGTGTTGAAGTTGTGGCGAGCCACCTCATAGAGCAGGATGTTGCCGTTGATGCTGTCCAGCGGGTAGAGCAGGATGAATACCTGCGGCTTGTCGTCGTCCTCGGCAAACGGGGTGAACGTGCGCTCCAGGGCCTGGGCCGACGTGTCGTTGCTCAGGCGTGTTGTCCACAACATGCCGCGCACGTTGCTGCCGCCACCCTCGAGGCGGCGACCCTGGTTGAGCTGCTTGACAATCTCGGATGCCACGGGCGTGATGTCGGTCTGCGGGTAGCGCTGCAGCATGTCCTTGAGCGTCTCCTTGAACTTGTCGTGGTTCTTCTCGGTGAGATAGCTCAGCGCGTCGATGAACATGAACTTGGGCATGATCTTGGACAGCGGGTACTTGCGCATCATCTCGGCATAGGACTCGTGTACCGCGGCATGGTTGTTGTTCAGGTAGTGGGTATAGGCCTCCTCATACATCCGCTCCTGGTCCCTGTTCATGTTCTTGAGGTTTTCCAGGTAGTTGGGATCCTGCATGGCCATTCCGTACTTGGAGTCAGGGAAGTTGACCAGGATGCTGTCGCGGTAGGGCTCGGCATCGGCAACCTGCCCGTTGCGCATGAACATCATGTACATATTGTAGAAGACGTCCAGCCTGTAGGTGTTGTCGGGATAGAGCTCCAGCAGCTGGTTGAACTCATAGACTGCCGCGTCATAGTCTTCCATCTTGTCCTTGAGGATGGTGCCCATGTTGTAGAGGCCCTCCTGGATGATCTCGTGGGCCGACTGGATTTCCTCCTCGGTCTTGGGAATCTGCTTGAGGTAGTATTCCTCGTAGTGGGGATCCTCGGCACGCTTGAGGGCCTCGAGATCGACCTTGACGGTGTCGCCGTTCTCATTGACGATGACGCTGTCGGCCATGGCTTGCAGCAGGCTGTCGGCCTCCTCGTCGTTGAACGAGAACGTGTTCTTGTTGCGGCGGCGCCAGTTGTCTTCCAGCTTGCGGCTGCCCCACAACTTCTGGAACTGGGTCTTACCGGCGTTCTTGGTCGCGGTGTTGTAGAAGTACCATGAGTTGTCGGTGTTCATGGTGTAGGTGGCGGGATTGTTGCCCTTGTCCTGGATCTGGCTGCCCTTGGCGCTCTGCTGGGCCAGGTATTCCTCGCGGGCGGCATTCTCGGCCTCCTCCTTCTCTTTCTTCTTCAGGTTTTCAATGATTTTGGCAATGACGGCCTTCTGCTCCTCGGGCGTCATCTTGGCCAGCGTGAGCAGTGAGTCCTGCAGGTTGACGTTCTGGGAATAGACGGCGAGTTCGTCCAGCACGTCGCTACGCTACTTGAGAAGCTTGTAGTTGGGGTAGTCCTCGTTGACCAGGGGGATGGCCTCGGCATAGCAGGGCTGAGCGTCATCATACTGTCGCTGTGCAAAGTAGATGCCGCCCAGTGTCAACTGGCTGATGGCCTTGTCCACGCCGTTGCGGGTACTCTTCTCGGCCGCGAGCTTGTAGTTCTCGATGGCGTTGACGGTGTCGGCGTGGGAGAGGTAGAGGTTGCCGATGGCGTAATAGATCTGGTCGAGGTACTCCTTGTTGCGGTCATATCGGGTCATGCGCTTCAAGGCCTTGACCTCGCTGGCAATGTTGGTGCCCTCATAGACGGCGCTCTGCTTGATGCGGGCATTGAACTTGGTGCGATAGGTCGAGCCGCTGCTGCTGCCTGCCTGCTTGTAGGCCAGATAGGCATTGTGCTTGTCGCCCACGTCCTCATAGAGCTGGCCCAGCAGGAAATTCATGCGCACCTTCTCGTTGCCCTTGAAGCCCTTGACGGCCTTGGCCAGATAGGGGATGGCACTCTCGGAGTCCTGGACCTTGATGTAGTAGTCGGCAAATGCCGCATTGGCCAGCGCGAGCACGCGCTTGTTGGTGATTTCTTCCAGATGGATGTGGGAGAGCACGTTATCGGCTTCGACGGGCCAGCCCATGGCGCAGTAGCACAGGGCCTCGCGCACCTGGCACTCCTGTACCAAGTCGTTCTTCCAGGTGAAGTGGCGGGCGATGTAGCGGAAGGTCGCTGCCGCGTCCAGGAAGTCGCCCTTCATGTACTGGGCCTTGGCCAGCAGGTACCAGGCATTGTGCAGGAAGGGGTTGTACTCCTCACGGGCCATCCACTCCTGGTACTTGGGGTCACGGCCCTTGCCGCCCTTGCGCTTGGGCTTCTTCTTGATAGAGTGCAGGTTGATGGCCTTCTCCATCTTCTCGATGGTGCGTTCAAAACTGCCCCCGGGCTGCGGTGCCTTGGGGTTGGAACGGGCCTCGGCGGGGTGCATGTACAGGTGCTGGGAATAGTCGTCCTCATAGGCGTCCATCATCACCTTCATCTGCTCGTCATAGTTGGTCTTGCCGTTGAAGTAGACGTTGTATTTGGTCGTGAACGACTGCCAAAAACGCGACCGCGCGGTGTTGGTCTTGTTGCTGCATGCTGCCAGCGCAACCACCATCGCGATGATCAGTAAGGGTATGAATCGTCGTGTCCTGTTCAATGTCCCGTCTAGTTTTTTCTTTTTCGGTCAGTAACTAAATAACGCACCTCGTGCCGATTTATTGCCCCGAGGGCGCATGATGTTCTCCAGCAAGTTGCAGAAACTCGTCGCGTATCGCCGCCGGCATCAACAGCCCGCGGTGCTTGATGCTCTGTCCCCAGCCCAGCAGATCGGCGGGTTGCAGGGTGTAGAGCACGTCGCGCCACTGTTCTTCCTCCTCGGCCGTGTAGCCGTTCTCGTCGCGCCCGCGGTAATCGTCCAGCTCCTCGTCGTCATAGTAGGTCACCTCCTGCTTGCACTCCCCGGCGAGAATCTGCTCGCTTGGGCAGATGGAGCGGATGCCGCACGACTCATCGGCGCACCCTTGGGCTGGCGCGCCAGAGCTGGCATTTTCGCCGGTTTCATCGGCACTTTCGGCCACATCCTTGCGGTAGAACAGCCGGTCGATGAGCCACACGATGGCTCCTCCCACCACGAGTATCGTCAACAGTATAATTGCCGGTTTCATCGTTCTAAGTCCTATAATTGTTGCAAAGGTAACGCTTTTTTCCCACTCGTGGCACAATCGCCTCCCCGAAATCAGGCGCGTGGCGTTCCCCAGGCCGCTCCCGTGCGGCAAAATGAAGGTGGCTCCCCAGTGCGACATGGCTGCCTGACGCGATATTTTTGCCTCGCGGCTATGTTAAAAAACATTAAATATTATGAAATAATGTACTGTTTTTAGGTCTGAATTACATTAAATATTGCGTGAATGACGGAAAATGACTACTTTTGCACCAGCATTCGTGAGAGGGGGCAATCGGGCTTCCTCGTTTTTATTATAATAAACTGAACCGATGATAGACAAAACGGCACTGGAACAAGTGATTAACGAGGCCCTGGAGGGCACCAAGATGTATCTGGTCACCCTCAAGGTGAGCAAGGACAACGTCATCGACGTGGCCCTCGACAGCGACGAGGACATCACCATCGACGATTGCATCGCCGTCAACGATGCCGTGCTCGACGCCTTTGACCGCGACGAGGAGGACTACGAGTTGACGGTGGGCTCCTATGGCATCACCTCGCCCCTGCTGCTGCCGCGGCAGTACCGCAAGAACGTGGGCTATGAGGTTGAGGTCCTGACCGCCGACGGCCGCAAGCTCAAGGGCGTCCTGGCCGATGCCGACGACGAGGGCTTCACGCTCTCCACGACGGTGAAGAAGAAGCTCGATGGCAAGAAACGCCCCGAACTGGTCGAGGAGCAGGAGCGCTTTGACTACAGCGCTGTCAAGTATACCAAGAATATCATCACCGTGTGATGACCGTGCCGCGGTTCAGCTGCGGCGCCCAACAATATTTTAGATAACAAATAAAAACAACATATCATCAAATTATGGCTAAAAGAGAAGAAGCGGTCAACATGACCGAACAGTTTGCCGAGTTTAAAGAGCTCAAGGACATCGACAAGATGACCCTCATCAGCGTGCTGGAGGAGTCCTTCCGCAGCGTGCTGTCCAAGATGTTTGGCGACGACGACAACTTTGATGTGATCGTCAACCCCGACAAGGGTGACTGCGAGATCTACCAGAATCTTAAAGTCGTCGAGGACGGCCAGGTGGAGAATCCCAACAAGCAGATCTCCCTGAGCGACGCCCAGGCCGATGATGACCCCGACTGTGAGGTGGGTGAGGACCACACCCGCAAGATCGACTTTGCCAAGTTTGGCCGTCGCGCCATCCTCAACCTGCGTCAGACGCTGGCCAGCAAGATTCTCGACTTGCAGAAGGATGCCATCTACAACAAGTTCAAGGCCCTGGAGGGACAGCTTGTTGCCGGTGAGGTCTATCAGGTATGGAAGCGCGAGGTGCTGCTGCTCGACGATGACAAGAACGAGCTGCTGCTGCCCAAGGATGAGCAGATTCCCACCGACATCTACCGCAAGGGTGACGTCGTGCGCGCTGTCATCGAGAAGGTGGACAACACCAACAACAATCCCAAGATTATCGTGTCCCGCACGAGCCAGAACTTCCTGCGCCGCCTGTTTGAGCAGGAGGTGCCCGAGATCCATGACGGCCTCATCGTCATCCGTGCCGTTGCCCGCATCCCGGGCGAGCGCGCCAAGATTGCCGTTGAGAGTTATGATGACCGCATCGACCCCGTGGGCGCCTGTGTGGGCGTCAAGGGTGCCCGCATCCACGGCATTGTCCGCGAGCTGCGCAACGAGAACATCGATGTCATCAACTATACCAGCAACCCGCAGCTGCTCATCCAGCGTGCCCTCAGCCCCGCCAAGATCCTGTCGATCCGCCTGGACAACGAGGAAAAGCACGCCGAGGTGTTCCTGCGCCCCGAGGAGGTTTCCCTGGCTATCGGTAAGGGCGGCCTGAACATCAAGCTGGCCAGCATCCTCACCGGCTACAGCATCGACGTTTACCGTGACGTGGAGAGCGAGGTCGAGGAAGACATCTATCTGGACGAGTTCAAGGACGAGATCGACGACTGGGTTATCGAGCAGCTCAAGAGTGTGGGCCTGGATACCGCCAAGTCGGTCCTGCGCACCTCGCGCCAGGAACTCATCGACCGCGCCGACCTGGAAGAGGGTACCGTGGACTACATCCTCAACGTGCTGCGTGCCGAGTTTGAGGAATAAGGGCCATCGTCCTGCACAACCCTCCTTAACACCGAGTATAATCAGTTATCACTTCTCACAAAAACTTAATATAAATAGCCGAAGCATATTGCTGAAAGCCAACCGATAAAAGACAATAGAATGGCGATAAAGATCAGTAAAGTCATCGCAGATTTAAACGTGGGTAGGCAGACCATCGAGGAATTCCTCCACAAGAAGGGCATCGAAATCGACCCCAGCATCAATGCGCGCATCCAGGACGATGTCTATGAAATGCTTGTCAAGGAATTCAAACCCGACATGGACCTCAAGAGCAAGTCGGACAAGATGTCTAACGAGCGGCAGCAGTCCAAGGCCAAGCAGAATGCCGCCAAGGAGTCGTCGCGTGAAATCAAGACCGTTGTCCCCGGTCAGAAGCCCAAAGTCGTGGGCAAAATTGACCTGGACGCAGCCGGCAAGCCCAAGCCTGTAGCCAAGCCGGAACCCAAGCCCGCGCCCGAGCAGGAGACTCCGGCGCCGGTCAAGGAGCAGCCCCAGGAGCCGGCAACAGTAGAACCCAAGCCCGAGGAGAAGCCTGCCGAGCAGCCCGCCCCTGCACCTGTCGAGGACAGCAAGCCCGCTGCCCCCAAGGAGGAGCCGCGCCAGGCCGAAGCTGCCCCACAGGAGCCTGCTCCCGCAGCTGTCGAGGATAGCAAGCCCGTGGCCGAGCCCCAGGAGCCCGTGGCCCAAGAGCAGCCCGCAGCCCCGGAGCCCGAGGCCGAGCAGGAAAAGGCCGAGCCCGCGGCCAGCGATGTCTATAAGCCCGTGTCCGAAACCGTTGGCGGACCGCAGCTCAAGGTCATCGGCAAGGTCGATCTGACGTCGCTCAACCAGCAGACGCGCCCCCGCAAGAAGAGCAAGGAGGAGAAGCGCAACGAGCGCATCGCCAAGGCTCAGGCCGAGGGTGGCAGCCGCCGCAAGCGCAAGCGCATCGGCAAGGAGAAAGTCGATATCGAGACCGCTGGCAAGCAGGCCGCTTCACAGCCCGGCAAGGGCCATGGTGGCCGTGACGAGCAGGGCGGCAAGCGCAAGGATAAGGAAAAGAAGGGCAACCGCAAGCCCCTGAGGCCCGAGGTGAGCGAGGAGGACGTTCAGCGCCAGATGAAGGAGACGCTGGCACGCCTCACCGCCAAGAGCGGCAAGAAAGCTGCCGCCAACCGTCGCCGCGAGCGTCGCGAGGAACACCGTGAGGAGGCCCGCGAGGAGGCTGCAATGGCAGCAGCCCAGAGCAAGATCTTGAAGCTCACCGAGTTTGTGACGGCCAATGACCTGGCCAGCATGATGAACGTGCCCGTCAACAAGGTTATCGCCACTTGTATGAACCTGGGCGTGATGGTGAGCATCAACCAGCGCCTCGATGCCGAGACGATCAACATCGTTGCCGACGAGTTCGGCTTCAAGACCGAATATACCAGTGCCGAGGTGGCACAGGCCATCAGCGAGGAGGAGGATGATCCTGCCGACCTGGTTCAGCGTCCGCCCGTGGTTACCGTCATGGGTCACGTGGACCACGGTAAGACCTCGTTGCTGGACTACATCCGCAACTCCAACGTCATTGCCGGTGAGGCCGGTGGTATCACCCAGCACATCGGTGCCTATAACGTGAAGTTGCCCAATGGCCGCCGCATCACCTTCCTGGATACTCCTGGTCACGAGGCGTTCACCGCCATGCGTGCCCGTGGTGCCAAGGTGACCGATATCGTTATCGTCATCGTCGCTGCCGACGACAGCGTCATGCCGCAGACCATCGAGGCCCTCAACCACGCGTCGGCCGCCAGCGTGCCCATCATCTTTGCCATCAACAAGATTGATAAGCCGGGTGCCAATCCCGAGAAGATCAAGGAAGAGCTGGCCAACCTCAACTACCTCGTCGAGGACTGGGGCGGCAAGTATCAGAGCCAGGACATCTCGGCCAAGAAGGGCATCGGCGTGGAGGAACTCATGGAGAAGGTGCTCCTCGAGGCCGACATGCTCGACCTCAAGGCCAACCCCAACCGCAAGGCCACCGGCTCGATCATCGAGTCCTCGCTGGACAAGGGCCGTGGCTACATCGCTACGGTGCTTGTGGACAACGGCACCCTGCACGTGGGCGATATCGTCCTTGCCGGTACCCATTACGGTAAGGTCAAGGCCATGTTCAACGAGCGCAACGTGCGCATCACCGAGAGCGGCCCCTCGACCCCGGCCCTGATCCTGGGTCTGGACGGCGCTCCCACGGCCGGTGACAAGTTCAACGTCATGGACACCGACCAGGAGGCCCGTCAGATTGCCAACAAGCGCGAGCAGCTGCAACGTGAGCTCAACCGCCGCACCCAGCATCGTGTCAGCCTTGAGGACATCGGCCGTCGCCGTGCCCTGGGTGAGTTCCACGAGCTCAACATCATCGTCAAGGGTGATGTGGACGGCTCGATCGAGGCCCTGAGCGACTCGCTCATCAAGCTCTCGACCGACGAGGTGCTCGTCAACGTCATCCACAAGGCCGTCGGTGCCATCACCGAGAGCGATGTCACCCTGGCTGCTGCCAGCGATGCCTACATCGTCGGCTTCCAGGTGCGTCCGTCGGCATCGGCCAAGCGTGCCGCCGAGCAGGAGGGTGTGGACATCCGTCTGTACTCCATCATCTATGACGCCATCGAGGAGGTCAAGAGCGCTATGGAGGGTATGCTCCAGCCCGACATCAAGGAGGAGGTGACCGGCAGTGCCGAGGTGCGCCAGGTTTACCACATCAGCAAGGTGGGCACCATCGCCGGTGCGATGGTTGTCGAGGGCAAGATCAAGCGTGGCAGCAAGGTGCGCGTCATCCGCGACGGTCTCGTTTTCCACACGGGCGACCTGGCTTCGCTCAAGCGCTTCAAGGATGATGTCAAGGAGGTGACCAGCGGCTTTGACTGCGGCTTGAGCCTCAAGTCCTACAACGACCTGCAGGAGATGGACATCATCGAGGCCTTTGAGGAAATCGAGGTCCACAAGACTCTGTAAAATGAAATATTACCTGAATATAGGTAGCAACTTGGGCGACCGGCGCGATAACCTCTATCGCGCCGTCGTTGCATTAGCGGCGGGGACTGGCGGCTGCGCCGTGTCGGCCATCGTCGAGAGTGAGCCATGGGGCTTTGAGAGCGATAACCGGTTCATGAATGTGGGCGTCTGCCTGCACAGCGACATGGAGCCGATGGCGATGCTGGACCGCATCCACGACATCGAGCGCGCACTGGGCAGCGCGTCCCACCGCGATGCCCGTGGGGGCTACATCGACCGCCTCGTGGACATCGACATCGTGGCCATCGACGAGCTGGTGATCGACCATCCCGCCCTGCAAGTGCCCCATCCCCATCTGGCCGAGCGCGACTTCTTCCTGCGCCCCATGATGCAACTGGCCCCGTCGTGGCACCACCCCGTCACGGGCCTCACTGCCGCCCAGATGCTGGAAAAAATGAAGTGAATGTGTCATAATTCCGTTGACGCTAATTTCTCGGCCGTTAGGCCGATTGAAAACCAGCAACGGAATGATGACACATTCACCTTAGTATCCATCGATGGGGTGGACACCCTGATGGGTTTTACCCGTGATGGATGCTCATCCGGTGTGGGATGTGCGGTCTGTCACTCGGTTGGAGCGACATAGACGGGGCGGATCGTTTGCCCGAAGTAGCGCAGGCTGTAGGTGTAGCTCCAGGCAGGAGACGAGGATTGGTGGAAGCTCAGGCCTGAAGCCCTGTCGGAGCCTTCCATGGAGTCGAGTGTGCGCGTCCAGTAGAGGCCATCCATTCCATAATTGGAAAGCTCGCTGCCATCGCGGATGCCCGCTGCAGGCAGGAACACACTGTTGCCATTGCGGCCCGTTACCAGATAGCCCGGCACATCGTTTATCGTTGTCCAGGTCCAGGTGCATCTATTCATCAGTTCACTCATTTGAGCCTGGGTCGGCATGCACCACATCGGTCCCCATTTCACGCGGGCCACATCGTCCTCGGGGTCGAGTTCCTTCTTGTTGTCCCACTTTCCATAGTGGCTGTTGGTGCAGTATTTGGTCAACGTTATATTGCTGCCGTTGCACCACTTGTAGTTGCTCCAGTCATAAACCTCCTTGGGCTCGGTCTCGCCCCAGGCAAAGTAGTCGCCACTATCCTCGGGCTTGCAGGCGCCCACGTTCATCGTCGCCCACAGGGTGCCGCTGGGAAGGCCCAAATCGACGTACTGCGGTTGGCCATAGACATAGGCGCGGGCATTGACCGGAATAACGCTCTGACCCTCATCGAGTGCCTGATGCTTGAAGGTCACATTGCCGTTGAACTGGCCCGGCTCGGTCGCCGTGAATGCCACTGTCACCGTGATGCTGGACTCGCCCGGCACGATGAAGTAGGTGCTCGTCGAGCTGGTGCCGTCTTCTTGTATCAACTTGAAGGGGGCATCGGCAGTGGCAGTCAAGATCTTGTCGCCGACCGTCTTGTTGACGATGGTCAGTTCGCCCGTGATGGTCTCGTCGATGGGCGCTTCACCCAGCGTCAGGCTCTTCTGCTCGATGTAGAGGCTGCGGTCATCGACTGGCGGTACACGCACGGCGCGGACGCTGTGGCCATAGTAGCGATAGTGGTAAACGCCGTTCATGTAGCAGCTCCAGTCTCCCCAATCAAAGCCCACATCGCTTGCACTGAAGGCGTTGGTCGAAATGCCGTTGCTGGTGTAGCACGAGCTAGACCAAAAGCTTCCCAGGGATTCTGTACCAACGATGGAGGCGTCGGAACGGTAGCCTGCAGCCGGCAAGAATATCGAGTTCCCGTTGGGACCCTTGATGCGATAACCCTTCACGCCGTTGCTCCTTGTCCTGATCCACTCGCACTTGTCATATAGCTCATGCTGCTGCTCGGCGGTGGGTGTGCGCCACCACGGTCCCCAGTTCACATAGGCGGCATCGTCCTCGGGATCCAGCTCGGTCTTGCCGTCGACAATGCCCAAGCGAGTGTTGGTGTTGTACTTGGTCAACGAGTACATGCTGCCGTTGCACCACTTGTAGGTGCTCCAGTCATAAACCTCCTTGGGCTGGGTCTCGCCCCAGGCAAAGTAGTCGCCATATTCCTCGGGGGTCTCGGCACCGATGTTGCAGGTAGCCCACAGGGTGCCGCTGGGCAGGCCCAGGTCAACGTATTCGTGATTATCTTCAGGAATCACTGGTTCATCGGGCCAAATGCCTCTCATCAGATAGTTGATCAGTGTGGTGACATCATCGATGTTTACGTTTCCATTTTGGTCCACATCGCCCCGCGGATATTCAACGTCGGGCGTGAACGAGGTAAGCATCAGCACCATTGAGAAAAGGAATAGAATTGATTTTTTCATCATCTTGACATGTATTAAAATGTTACTTTTTTTGTATGGCTTCCAGATAGGAAACAGGTGATTGCCCTAGCATTTCATTCACTGGTCTCCTCCCCCTCGAGATGGGGATTGTGGCAGATGTCATTTGTTATCCAGTGTCGCAAATATAGGATGATGCCGGTGAACAGAAAAGCGTTTTCTTGAAAAAATGGAGCTATTCTCAAGAAAACGGGAAAAAACGTCAAAAAAATAGACAATCGGCATGACCTTGCCGGCCGATTAAAAGCCTGCAACTGAATGATGACACAGCTGCGCGTGGGCGATGATGGTATCGGTGTAGAGGCCGGCAGGGCTACTTGCCGTAGCCGTTGGCCTTGCGGTAATTGTTGGGAGACAGGCCCAGGTGCTTCTTGACGTATTTGCCGAAGAAGGACAGGTTGTCAAAGCCCATCTCGGCAGCCACTTCCTTGATGCTCAAGTCGCTGTAGAGCAGCAACTGCTTGATGCGGCTGACGACCGAGGTGGCAATGAGCTCGCTCGCCGTGTAGTCGCTATGCCTGCGGCAGACGCTGGTCAGGTACTTGGGCGAGACGTACAGCTCGTCGGCATAGGACTTGACACTGCGGTTGACGTTGGTGTTCTCGGCCAGCAGGAGCATGAAGCGGCGGTAGATGCGGTCGCCCTGGCGCAGCATCTCGCCGTCGTTGTCGCCATCCAGATGCTTGTTGATGTTGGACAGCAGGTCATAGGCAAAGCAGCGGATGATGTCGCGCACCGTTTCGCGCCCGAAGTTCATCTCCTGGTGGTCCATCTTGAACAGCAGCAACTCGTAGTACTTCATCATGAGGTCCACCTCGTTCTGTTCCAGCTTGATGACAGGATTGGACATGATGTGGATGATGGATTGGAGCAGGCTCTTGTTGAAGAAGGCAAATCCCATGTCGGTGCTCATGGCGCAGATGATGCAACGGAATTCCTCGGTGTGCTTGACGTTGTCAATCACCATCTTGCGGTCCACAAACAGTGACGTGTTCTTGTCCAGTTGATGGGTGATGCCGTTCAGGTCAAGCGTCAGTTTGCCGGCAGTCACCATGACATAGGCGATGAAATTGACCTTGAATTGTTTCATCAGGCCAGGGATGGATGAGATATTGTCGGCAAAGTAGATTTCGCCGTCATTATACTTCAGGTTGTGGTAAACCTGTGGCACATCGTGCAGGTCAAGTTCGGTGATTCTATTCTGTTTCATGAAGCCTTATCGATTAGAGTTTGCACAATTAAGGTTGTATGATCATTGTATCAGTTAAAAAACTCTTGTCCCGTTATTGTCCCGGTGATTGATAGAAAAATAGGGCAACCCGTTGAACTTCAACTTGTTGCCCTTGCTTGAGTCGGGGTGAGAGGACTCGAACTTCCGACCTCCACGTCCCGAACGTGGCGCGCTAACCAACTGTGCTACACCCCGAAGCTCTTTTTAGCGGTGCAAAGATACTGCTAATTTTTCAATTAAAACAACTTTTCATCAAAAATATTTAGGATGGGACAAAAACGAGGCCCATTAGTGGGCGTCGAGCCAGTTGCTGGCGACGCCGTGACTGGCGGTGAGATGGACGTGGCCCTGATAGACGCCTTCCATCTCCTCGATGACGATGCGCTGCACGCGGTCAAGCTCGTCGGGGAGGACGTCGAAGTTGAGTTCGTCGTGCACCTGGAGGATCATCTTGGACTGGATGCCCTCGGCCTGGAAGCGGCGGTAGATGCGCACCATGGCGAGCTTGATGACGTCGGCAGCGGTGCCCTGGATGGGCGCATTGATGGCGTTGCGCTCGCTGAAGCCCCTCACCACGGCATTTCTCGAGTTGATGTCGGGCAACATGCGGCGACGGCCATACAAGGTGGTCACATAGCCCTTCTCCCTGGCCTGGGCGATGCTGCGGTCGATGTAGTCGCGCACCTGGGGGAAGGTGGTGTAGTAGCCGTCGATGAGCATCTTAGCCTCGTCGCGCGGGATATTGAGCCGCTGGGCCAGGCCGAAGGCGCTGATGCCGTACAGGATGTCGAAGTTGGCCGTCTTGGCCTTGCGGCGCTCGTCGCTGGTGACCTGTTCGAGCGGCTTGTGGTAGATGCGCGCCGCGGTGATGGCGTGGATGTCGTGGCCGTTGGCAAAGGCGTCGAGCATCGTCTGGTCATGGCTCAGGTCGGCGACGAGGCGCAGCTCGATCTGGGAATAGTCGGCGCTGAAGAACACATTGCCGTCGGCAGGAATGAAGGCGCGGCGTATTTCCTTGCCGTCGTCGGTGCGCACGGGGATGTTCTGCAAGTTGGGATTAGTCGAGGACAGGCGTCCCGTGGCGGTGACGGTCTGGTTATAGGTTGTGTGGATGCGGCCCGTCTGGGGGTTGATCAGGGCGGGCAGCGCGTTGACATAGGTCGATAGCAGCTTGCGGATGCCCCTGAGCTCCAGTATCTTGTCCACCAGCGGATGGCGGTCGCGCAGCTTGAGCAGGATGTCCTCGGTGGTCGAGTACTGGCCCGTCTTGGTCTTCTTAGCCTTGGGGTCGATCTTGAGGTGGTCAAACAGCACCTCGCCCACCTGGGCGGGTGATGCCGTGTTGAATGGCACGCCAGCCAGCTCATGGCACTCAGCCTCCAGGCGGTTCATCTGTTCGGTCAGGTTGACCGAGTATTCCTTCAATGCCTTGACGTCGATGCGCGCTCCGGCCAGTTCCATGGCAGCGAGCACCTGGACCAGCGGCAGCTCGATGTCGGTCAGCAGCTTGTACAGTCCTTGCTCCTTGAGCTGCGCGTCCAGAGCGTCGGTGAGCTGCAAGTTCAGGTCGGCTGCTTCACAGGCCAGGCGGGCCATGTCGGCAACGGGGATCGAGGCCTTCTTGGTTTGGCGGCCCTTGCCGCCCAGGACATCGTCGGCATTGAGGGCGGAGTAGTGCAGCATCTCATAGGCGACCTCGGTCGTGGAATGGCCCCTCTCGGGTTGCAGCAGGTAGTGGGCGATCGCGGTGTCGTAGTAGGGCGCCGTGAAGTCGATGCCGTGCCGGTGCAGGGCGACCATCATGCGCTTGATGTCGTTGCCCACGATGCACGCCTTGCCGCCGAAGACGGGCGCGACCGTCTCGAGCATGCCGGGCTTGTCGAACATGAGGAAATAGCATTCATGGGGCTTCACACACAGGGCGATGGCCAGGATCTGGAATTGCATGGCGCTGGTGCCGTTGCCCAGCATGGTGACGGCAATGCGCGGTGCCTTGAGGAGGTCCTGGATGAGTGGCACTGCGACGTCGGTGGATAGAATCACCTTGTAGTCATAGGTGACGTCGGCCAGCGATTGGGCCGGTGCCGGTGCCGCAGCCGCCGGGGGCTCGTCCAGGTCAAACAGCGACAGCTGCTGCCCGGCGGCGGGCTTGGGCTTGGCGGGCGCCTGGGGCGCGGCAGATGGGGCAGGGGAGGGCACAGGGGCATTATCCAGGCCCGCATTGGCCTCGCCGCCGTCGATGAGCCGCTGGGTGAGCGTGCGGAATTCCAGCTCGTCGAACACCTGGCGCAGGGCGTCCATATCGACGGGCTCGCGTTTCAGCTCGTCGGCATTGAGCGTGACGGGCACATCGGTGATGATGGTGGCCAGCCACTTGGACATGCGTATCTGCTCGGCATTCTCCTCGACGCGCTGCCGCTGCACGCCCTTGAGCTCGCCGGTGTGTTCCAGCAGGTTCTCGATCGAGCCGAACTGCTGGATGAGTTTCTCGGCATTCTTGGGACCCACGCCGGGGCAGCCGGGGATGTTGTCGGCGGTGTCGCCCATGAGGCCCAGGATGTCGATGAGCTGTGTGGGCGACTGGATGCCATACTTGGCATTCACTTCCTCGACGCCCAGGATCTCGTGCTTGCCGGGATTGAGCACCTTGACGTTAGGTGTTACCAGCTGGCCGAAGTCCTTGTCGCCGGTGACCATGTAGGTGAAGAAACCTTGCCCCTCGGCCTGATGGGCCAGCGTGCCGATCACGTCGTCGGCCTCATAGCCCGTGACCTCAAAGATGGGTATCCTGTAGGCCTGGAGGATGCGCTTGATGTAGGGGACGGCGACGAGGATGCCCTCGGGTGTCTTCTCGCGGTTGGCCTTGTAGGGCTCGTAGTTCTCGTGGCGGAAGGTCTTGCCGCCGGGCGGGTCAAAGCACACGGCGATGTGGCTGGGACGCTCGCGCTTGAGCAGGTCTTGCAGGGTGTTGACAAAGCCGAACACGGCCGACGTGTCGATGCCGGTCGAGGTGATACGCGGGCTGCGTATCATGGCATAGAATGCTCTGAAAATCAACGCATAGGCATCGAGCAGCAGGAGTTTCTTGGTTGGTTCCATAATGGTCTCGTTATTGATTGCAGGGCATAAAGGTAATGAAAAGTTTTGAGTTACGGGCCCTGAGATGGCGTCGGGAAAGAGAAATTTTTCGGGGGCGGAAGTGTTAAAATGCAGCTGGGTGCTTTCTAACACGTTGATTTACAGTGGCTGGTGGCGGTGCGCGTTGAAAACGCGCAATACTGGACGGCGCGAGCGGAGCGGAGGGGACTTGATGACAATAATCGATGGCGTGGAGGATCATGGGTGTGAAAAAGTTGAGGTAAAAGTTGAGGCAGAAACTAAAATGTAAAATTTACTCTTAAAATTGGTGGCACTCCCGAGAAAAATTGTTACCTTTGCACCCTAATGGCAATCACGATAGAACATATCCAGGAACAATTACGGCCCGAGCTGGATGCCATGGACGGCATCATCGGCGCGACGTTGGCAAGCAACAGTGAACTGACCAACGGCATCGTGACAACTTATCTCAAGAACAAGGGCAAGCTGCTGCGTCCCATCGTGACGCTGTTGAGTGCCAAGTTCTTTGGCGGAATCAACGAGAAGGCCCTGCAGGGTGCTGCCGCGCTCGAGATGTTGCACAATGCCTCGCTCATCCACGACGATGTCATCGACGAGGCCACCGAGCGCCGCGGGCTGCCCACCATCAACAGCGTGTGGAGCAATCACGTGGCTGTGCTCATCGGTGACTTCTTTGTCACCGGGGCGCTGCGCTGTGGCGTGGAGACGGGTGACGGGCGCATCCTGAGTGCCCTGGCCGATATGGGCCGTGACCTGTCGCTCGGCGAGATTGACCAGGTGGACATCGCGCGCCGCCGCAGCATCGACGAGGCTACCTATATGGACATTGTCCGTGCCAAGACCGCCTCGCTGTTTGAGTGCTGTGCTGTCGTGGGCGGATATGCCAACAACGCGCCCCAGACGACCATCGACGAGTTGCGCCGCTTTGCACGACTGCTGGGCATCTGTTTCCAGATCAAGGATGACACCTTCGACTACTATCATGATCCCATCATCGGCAAGCCCACGGGCAACGACCTGCGTGAAGGCAAGGTGACGCTGCCGCTGATCTATGCCCTGAACCGTGCCGACCTGCCCGAGCATGACGAGATGCTCGCCCTGGTCAATAAGGACAGCCTCACGGGCGACGACATCGACAGGCTCATCGAGTTTGCCAAGCGCGCCGGCGGCATCGACTATGCCTACGAGGTGATGCAGCGCCTGCGTGACGAGGCCAACGACGTGCTCTCGCCCTATTCGCCCGACGAGACGGTGGACCAGTTCCGGGAAATCTTTGATTATGTGATAGAGAGGAAGCTATAGTTACTATAGTGGCTATAGATACTATAACTTGATGCTGGCGCAGTATCTGATAGCGGGACGTGTCGAGGCTGGCTGTGACGAGGCTGGCCGCGGGTGCCTGGCAGGACCGGTGACGGCGGCTGCCGTGATACTGCCGCCCGATTTCCACAACGACTTGATCAACGACAGCAAGCAGCTCACCGAGCGCCAGCGCGAGCATTTGCGCCCCATCATCGAGCGCGAGGCGGTGGCGTGGGCCGTGGCGATGGTCTCTCCCCAGGAGATTGACCGCCTCAACATCCTGCGTGCCTCGATCACGGCGATGCACCGTGCGCTGGACCAGCTGCAGGTGCGCCCCGAGGGCATCCTCGTGGATGGCAACCGCTTCTTTCCCTACCATGACATCCCTCACACCACCATCGTCAAGGGCGACGGCAAGATGCTGAGCATCGCGGCCGCCTCGATCCTGGCCAAGACCCACCGCGACGAGCTGATGTGCCGCCTGGACGAGCAGTATCCCCAGTATGGCTGGGCGCGCAACAAGGGTTATCCCACGCCCGACCACCGCGCCGCCATCAAGCAGTATGGCCCCACCGAGCATCACCGCCGCAGCTTCCAGCTGCTGCCGCAGCCCACCCTGTTTGACGGCATGCTCGACACCCTGTAGAAATTTCAAGTTTCTGAAGTGCTTTGCGCTTCAGAAACTTGAAGAGTAGAGAGTAGAGAGTAAGTATTTTCCCTGAATACCAATCACAAAAAAAAATCAGGGCCCTGACATTTCAGGGTCCTGATTTTTATAGACTAGGATAATAAGTCCTGTTGTGTCACATCTTGATTACCAGTTGCCCTTGAGCAGGTAGTTGATCAGCGTGGTAACATCGGTGATGTTGACAGCACCATCCTGGTTGCAGTCGGCCTCGGTGATCATGTCACCACCCTTGAGCAGGAGGTTGATCAGCGTGGTAACGTCGGTGATGTTGACAGCACCATCCTGGTTAACATCGCCACGCAGGATCTCGACAGCAGCAGCCTCGGTGATGGCGATGGGCATGATCTGAACCTTGCCACCATAATAGCTTACCATACCCTCAACGTCATAGGCCTTGGTGAAGTCCTCGGGCTTGGTGATGTTGAAGCTGTTGTAGATTACCAGGCTGTCAGCAGCATTGTACATGTACTTGTCCTCACCGTCAAGCAGGGTGATGCCCTTGAGGATCACGCGCTGGTTGATAACGTCGGTAGTGATCTGGTCAGATGTGTACTCGGTGGGAACGATCTCAACGACGGGCTCCTCCTCGTCAACTGCTACGCCGTTGGGGATGCAGTACTCGTGGATAGCACCGCGATACAGGGTGTACATGGCATCCCACTCTTCCTTGAGGGTCGAACCAACGGGAATGTTCTTGGGAACCTGGTTGCCGTAGATCAGACCGTAACCGGAGGCGTCCTTAACCCACAGGTTGCTGCCATTCTGGTAGGTTACAACTACGTTGCCGTAGAAAATGAAGTCGGTAGAGTCGTTCAGGGCATTGACCTGAGCCAGAGTGCTCACCTCGGCGAGCTTGTAGTACTTGGCGGTAACAACGTTGCTCTGTACACCCTCGAGCTCGGCATAAGCCTTAACGGTAGCGGTCTCGTTGATGTTGAAGGCAGCGGTGTAGGGCTGATACTCGGCATCGTTGATGCTGTAGTAAACAGCAGCACCCTCGGTAGCGCAGGTGATGGTCACCTCCTGGGTGTTGACAAAGCGGGTGTTGTTAGCGGGAGCGATAACGGGATCGGCAACGATGAGCTCGGGCTCCTCGTCGTCGAGGGTAACGGTGATCGTGTAGGCGCGAACCTGCTTGCTGCCAGCGGTGAAGGTAACCTCACGGGCTTTGCCTTCCCAGGTAGCGGTCTCCATGTTCAGGCCGTCAACGGCATTGAAACCAGTAACGGGGTTGCTCTCCTCGCAGTTGAACTCAATCTTGCGGATGTTACCAGCGGCACTGGTGAACTTGATGCTCTGGTTCTTGTAGATGCGATAGGTGTAGGTTACACCAGTGGTGTCACCATCCACGATGGTGTAGAAATCGTAAATCGAACCATTATAGGCCATGGTGACATTATCCTTGGAGATGGTGATGTCGGCCTGCTTGCGAAGCTCGACATTGGGATCCTGGTCGGTCTCAGCTACGAAGGTGGCAGTGCCGCCAACGGTGTAAGGCTCAACCTTGGTGTAGGTAGCGGTTACTTCCTCGCTGTCGTTGTAACCCTCGGCCGAGGCAACGGCGGTGATGGTGCTGGTCTCGTTCAGGGTGACGGTAACAGGAGCTGTACCCTCAAATACATCGTCATTGACGGTGTACATGATCGAAGCACCCTCGGTAGCGCAGTCGATGGTTACATCGATGTCGTTCTCGAAGGTTGCGCCACTGGCGGGAGTGAAGGTGGGAGCTGCAACGGTGGGCAGCACCTTGACGAAGTCGGCATAGACATACTCACTCACTTCATTACCCTTGCTGGAGTAAGCAACAAAGGACTTGGTCTCGTTTACATAGAACGGCTCGGTGTAGTAGTGATAGGTGGTCCAGTCGATCTCGTGGGTCGTGGGATCGCACTCGTAGTACTGGATCTCGGCGTTGGGAGTAGCGCAGGTCAGGGTAACCTCGGTGCTCTGGGTGATCTCACCACCGGCGGGGGTGAACACGGGAGGAACGAGCTCGGTAACAGGCTCGAGGTCTTCCATCGTGACAACGAGCTTCTGGACACGGCGATGACCGCTGGTGCCGCCAATCGTGAACACGACCGAAGCCGATGCGGGATCTGAACCGATGGTCCAGGTGTTGTTAGCTGTCACGTAGTTGCCGGGGGTGCTGGTAATGGCGTTGTTGCCTTCGCCAGAGCCAAAAGTGAACTCAATCGACTTGAGGTTTGCAGGAGCCGCAACAGTCATGCTGTTGCCGCCATAAAGGCGCATGGCAGTGCCCGTGTTGTAATACTTGGGAGCATTGCTGTTGGTTCCCTTGTCGAAGGAAACTGTCACATTGTCAACTGTGCAAGACTCGATGGCCTGGCCATTTTCATAGCCCTGTGCCGTGAAGTCAATGATCACGGTCTTGTCGGCCCAAGCCGACATGGTCAGCAGGGCAAGCGTGAGGAGAGAAAATAATTTCTTCATAAAAATTGAAATGAAATTAAGAAGTTAATGAAATATGTTAAATAAACAAAAGGTGTTCATTTATAGCGCTTTATGTTGGCGAGGTTCGTTTCATGGCGCAAAGGTACGCATTATCAGGTAATTGTGCAACTATTTCGGCTTTTTTCTTGTCGTGCGCTGTGCACAACAACTTTTGTAAGAAACAACAAACTTAAACATTTTTTTAATGAACAACTGAATAGTCTGAGGAATCTGATGGCATCGGCGCCCATAGAACTCACGCTAAGCCGCCAAGACGCGAAGTATAATAAGCTATTGCTCGCAAGAGGCTCGCAATCAAAAAAACACCCGCTATGCGGATGCCGTTTGTTTGAGTTGTTTGAGTTGTTTTTTTAAAAAAAACGCTACAAGCTGGATGGCATAGTCTTTATTGTCTTCCTTTTAACTTCGCGGCTTGGCGGCTTAGCGTGAGGCCCAAGAGATCGCCGATGTTCTCAGATTTTTTCAGATGATACAGTTGTTGCTATTGAAGAAGGCAGGCGGCCCGCACACGAGGTGGGGGCCGCCTGTTGCTGTGAGGCACTATCGGCTACACTGGGGGGCCGACAGCTTGTAGCGACTGGTGGATTACACTACTTCACCACCTTGGTGGTGCGGGTAGAACCGTCGCTGTAGCGGGTGATGACGATGTTCAGGCCGTCGAAGGGCTTGTCGCTCTTGATGCCCTGGGCGTTGACATAGGTCTTGCTCACGACGGTCGAGGCCTTGATCTCGTTGATGCCGGTGGGAATCTCTTCCCAGTTAACGGTCCTCTCGACTACATAGTAGAGGGGAGCCTCGTCGGCGGCAGTGCCGTCGGCAGTGAGGCGCTTGTCACCCACCTTCTTGTAGTAGAAGCGCACCTTGAACGAGATGTCGGCATCCTTGAGGGCGCCGAAGCCGATGGGGTTGGTCTGGTAGTCGCCGCCCACCTCGATGGCATCCTCGGTAGACATTTCCTCGATGATGAGCTTGAAGGCATCGCGGTCGGCATCCAGGTCGTTGACGGGCTTGTTGCCGTCGAAGACGTAGCCGCGCACGCCGTCACAGATCCTCCACACGCGGAACATGAAGGGCTCATAGACCACGCTGGCATCCTCGGGGACATAGCCCTGGGCCGTGATGGTGGGATAGTAGATGCGGCACCTGTGTCCGGCCTCGTCATTCCACTCGCCGGTCGTGCCCTCGGTGCAGACACCGTTGACGGCGGCATCGATATTGCCGACGCCGGTCTTCCAGATGGGCGAGCCGTAGCTGTTCTCCTTGCCGTCGTGGGCCACACGGCCGTTGCCGAAGGTCCAGATCACGGGCAGGTAGGACATGTAGTCACCAGGCGCGCCGGTGATCTCGAGCTCGTCGAGGATGCTGAAGTCGCCCTCATCATAGATGTTGCCGGCCATGCCCATCCTGTCATTCATCTCCATGAAGGTGCCGTCCTGGCGGCGCTGCAGCTTGGAGATGGCATCGTTGGGGAAGATGTTGTCGCCGCGCTCCACGGTGTAGTAGTAGATGGCGGGATTGTTGGCCAGGTTCATCTCGATGGCGGCATTCTTCACGCCGGTGTGCAGGCTGGCGTCGGTGTCGGCCATGACCTCGTCGAGGGTGTAGTAGCCGTTGATGTGCGAGCCGGTCTTGAGGACGGGCACCTCGACGGTGTTGGTGCTCTTGGCGTTCTCGATGCCGGTCTGGGCCAGCAGGTAGCCGTAGCGAGCGGGATGCTCGTTGAGGGCGGTGCTGGCGGCAAACTGGTCAACCAGCATCAGGTTACCCAGGTCGATCACGCCACCGGTGAGGGTGAGGTCGCCCTCGACAGGCGCACTGTAGTCATACTGGTCGTTGAGCTCCTGGTTGTCGTAGGCGATCTCGTAGTGCACGCCATTGCCGGCGACGCTCAGGGTCACCAGAGCCACGGGAATCATCACGTCGGGCTCGTTGATGTCAAAGCGGTAGAGCGTGAAGCTGTTCTCGCCGTTGATGACGCGCTCGGGCGTGAGGGCATTGATGGCGTCCTCGTTCTCCAGCGTCATGAAGTTGCGGTAGTAGTTCATCTCCAGGTCGGCACGGTAGTCGCTCTCATAGTGGTTGAGCGTCAGGTACAGGAAGTCGTTGGTGCCGGGGATGATCACGCCGTCGATGTTGCTCCAGGTCGAGAAGGCGTCGTTGTCGGTAGCCGAACCATGGACGATGTAGTCGATGGTGTAGCTGTGGTCCTGCTGGGGCACCTGGTAGGTGTAGGTGGTCTCGGTCGTCTCGGTCAGGAGCTCGTAGTGCTGGTTGCCGTTCTCGTCGGTGATGACGACATAGACGGTGTAGGTCTGCGGCACGACGGCATTGACCACGGTGTTGAGCGACGAGGTCCAGTCGAGGGTCACGTCATAGGTGGCATCCTGGTCCTGGGCCGCGGCGGCTTCGGCATCGAGGTGGATGGTGTACATGCCCACCATGGGCTGGTGGTCCACGTCATAGTCGCGGCTGTTGTACTTGTTGCGCGAGTCGGGGATGAAGAGGATCATGCCGCTGAGGGACTTCTCCTCGGTGCCGTCCTTGCCGTCCATCGAGAAGTAGTGGGCAAAGTAGATGACGCTGCCGCAGTCGTGGATGGTGGGATAGACCTCGCCTTCGTTCATCGACTCATAGAAGTCGGTGATCTCGGCACCGGCATCGGTCGTGGTGGGGCTGTACTCCTCAAACATGTTGTAGAACGGAGCCAGCGGCGGAGTCTCGCTGTTGTACTGGGGCTCCCAGTAGTAGGACTTGCCCTTGCCGATGACAAAGAAGCGGTTGAACTCGCCCTCGATGTTGACCATCGTGCCGGCGTTGCTGCCGCTGCCGACGCGCATGCCGTCGGCGATGAGCTGGATGGACTCGATGTAATTGGAGAGGTAGGTCACGATGTCGGCCTTGGAGTAGGTGTACTCGGTAGGCTGTCCGGTGTAGTTCTTGAGCTTGATCAGGAACAGCGTGTGACCGTCCTCATAGGGAGCCGTCACATCGTTGTCGGTGATAGCCCATCCCGGATCGACGTGGTAATAGGTGGGGAAGAGCCAGCCCTGGCGATCGACCAGGTACTGCTCGCCATAGTACACGTTGCTGCCGGTCACGGCGGTGGTCTTGTTGCCGGGGATCTCGGGGTTGCAGTACACCCACTTCAACATGTCATACATCTGGTAGGGATTGGTCACCTCGTCGACCAGGCTGGCCGTGTGGGTCGCACCGGCAGCGTCGGTCCAGGTGTAGGTCTTGGCGGCATACCACTCGCGGTCGTGGGTGACCGTCGGGGCCGAGGCGGGAGCCTGCGGTGCTGCCATCATCATTTGGGTCGTCGGCGGCAGGAAGTCCTCGCGGATCATGTGCTGGCCCTGTACCGCCACGCTCGTTCCAAGCAACAACGATGCCGTTGCCAGGAGCTTGACAAAGTTTTTAGATTCCATAAGCATTTGTAATTTTAAAGAGTTAATAAAATTATACAAGTTATTGTCTTCAGATTCTAACACGTCCTCATCAATCTCACTTTCCTGTCAATCTTGCTCTGGGTCAGCCGATTATGGAGTAAATGCTATAGGGGCGAAATAATAAGCTTCCCAAAGAAACCGATGTCAAGAATTGTTCAGACTTCTGATGATGTATTCCTTGACGCAAAGATAATGACTTTTGCTGACACGGCCAACAAATCTGCGATTTTTTTTTCTTGGTGCCTCCAGGGAAAGTGCAGCCTGCCCGCTTGACAGAGCTAGCCCCCTGGTGAGCAAACCTGCTTGGCCCTGGCGGGAAATAATAGGGGCTCGCTGTCCCAGCGAACCCCTAAACGTTGCATTTTAATTTACTGTGGTTAAAATAACAAATGCATTTTTACAAAAAATAACTTGCCTTTAAAGTATTTGTTGAGTATTAGATTCGTGCTTGTCAGCGTACCACCTTGGTGGTGCTGGTAGTGCCGTCGGTGTAGCGGGTCACGACGAGGTTGACACCGTCGAAGGGCTTGCTCGACTGCATACCCTGGGCGTTGACATAGGTCACGCTCTCGACAGGCTTGCTGGCGTCGGTGTACACGCCCATGACGCTGGTGGTGATTTGAGGATCACCATCGTCCTCGACGGCATAGTATCCGGGCACCTCGGGAGGCGTCTCATTCTCGTCGCCCTCGGCACGCAGCATGTAGCGATTGTTGTTCTTGATGCCCTTGCCGGTGGACTTGTAGTAGAAGCGTACATAGACGATCAGGTCGCTGATGCCGGCATCAAGAGCACCGAACTGGATCCTGCTGCCCCAGGGCTGATTGTCCATCGGTGGCTCCTCGACGTCGATGACGAGGTGGCCATCGGTGGTCGGGCCCTCATAGACCAGGACGGGATGTGCACCGTAGCTGGTGCCGTCACCTTCCCAGTGCTCGCCGGGCTTCTCGGGACGGTTCTCGTCTTTAGGAACGAGGGTGCAGCCGCGCAGGTAGTTGTTGGGGCTCTGAACCCACACGCGGAACATGTAGGGCTCATACAGGATGTTGGAAACTTCGATGCTGGGCAGGTCGCCGAAAGCCTCCAGGCCCAGGAACACCAGGCTGCAAGGACCGCCGACGCCATCCCACTGGGTCGATCCGTTGGGACCGCGCTGCAGCTGGGCCTCGGTGCTGATCATCCTCACCTGTCCGACGCCGGTCTTCCAGATGGGAGCGCCATAGGTGTTGTCCAGACCATCGGCCTCGAAGTAGCGGCGCTGGATACCCCAGGTCGATACCGAGGGGGCGTAGGTCAAGAAGTTCACACCATAATCGCCGGTCGTGATGGGCGTGCTGGCGTTATAGTAGTGATAGGTCGTCTTGGCCGGGTACTGATGCGACTTGTCGGGTGAGGTCTCGAGCATCTCCTCATACATCTGCACATTCTTCATGTACTGCAGCTGGGTGAGGTAATCCTGGCCCAATCGGGGATTAGCGTCCTTGGTGCCCTGCATCTGGTAATACAGCACGTCGGGGTTCTCGCCGGGCAGGTCCATGCTCACGTCGGCCCTGAGCACGTTGAGCGTGATCTCGCTGTTCTCGTGGTCGGTATCGGCCATGACTTGTGACAGGGTGTAGTAACCGTTGACTTGGGCCTCGGTCTTCTGGATGTCAACCTCGACGGTACCGCTCTCCTTGACGTCGGTGCCGTTGGGGCCATTGGGCTCCCACTTGAGCACATAGCCGTAATGCTCGGGATGGCTGTTGTCGTCGGGGATGTTTTCCTTGAACTGGTCAACCACGAGCAGGTGCATGCGCAGCAGGCCCTCCAGAGCCTCGGCAGGACCGCCGGTCAGCGCGGGCACGGAGATCTGCTCGATAGCGGGATCGCTGACGAGCTTGCCGCTCTCATGAGCAGTGGCAGTGGCCGTTACGGTCTGATCCTCGATGGAGCGCACGATAGTGATGCTGGCAGAACCGTCGCCAGTAACTGTCTGGCCGAAGACTGTCAAGCTCACAGTACCGTCACCGGTTGCGGTGATGGTGTAGGTGCCGTCGCCGTTGTCAACATAGCTGATTGTCGGTGCGTCGGTCTGCGGCAGGGCGGGAACGGTGACGGCCTGGACGGTCGGCTCGCTGACGGCCTTGCCGCTCTCCTGTGCCGTAGCCGTGGCCGTGATGGTCTGGTCAACCTCGGTGCGGGGGATGATGATGCTTGCGCTGCCAGTGCCGGTAGCGGTCTCATAACCCTCGATGTTCAAGGTGACGGTGCCGTTGCCGGTAGCGGTGATGGTGTAGGTGCCGTCACCGTTGTCAGTAGAGCTGATGGTGGGCGACGGGGTCACCAGTTTGGGAACGGTGATTTCCTCAACGGTGGGATTACTCTCGGGCTTGTCGCCGTCCTGGGCGGTGGCGGTCGCCGTCACGATCTGGTCAACGTCGGTGCGCGGCACGGTGATGCTTGCGCTACCAGTGCCAGTAACCGTCTGGTCACCAATGGTCAGTGTCACAGTGCCGTCGCCGGTGGCGGTAATCACATAATTGTTCTCATTGTTGGGATCCACCTGTCCAGTAATGGTGGGAGCAGGGGTCTTGCCCTCCTTGAAGATGAGCTGCACAGCCAGGTCACCGGCGGGACTGGTGTTGAAGGTGTACCATCCTTGGGTGGGAGCATTGAAGATGTTGTCCCACTCCAACTCGGTAAAGGCAGCATTTTCAACGGCTTTAGAGCTGCCATTCACACTAACAGTTTCGCCGTCTTCCCATGCAACAGCTACAATATAAACATCGACATTGGTCTTGCCCTGCAACGCGCTGTTAGCGATATTGATTGATGCTTGATTAGACGTCGATACATAGCCGAAATAGTAGGTCTCATCACCTGCATTTACACTCTCTTGAGCCAAGTAGTTCGCGCCGGTGAGTGACCAGCCAGTGGGTAACGTGTAATAGGGGGTATTATTATTACCATAAGTTCCACCTATAGCACCGTCTCCCGTCCATGAGGTCAGCAAGTCTCCAGTTTCGCCATCATAGACAGCAATAATATAGAACGAAACGTTATAGCCGCCTGGAATCGTTATGGTTATGTTGCCGGCTGCTGATGTGCTGGTGCCTTGCATCATTTGTGCCAAGTGGGTGTGGCCCGTGCTCTGGGAGTTGAATGCAGCGGGATTGAGCACCTGGGTGGTGTTGCTTGACGGATACTGCAAGAAGTCATAACCCATGAGCAAGCTCGTAGCATCGTTGCGCATCTGGAACTCAACGGGCTGGTTCAAGTAAAACTCGTGCCACTGACCCGTCGTCAGATTCACGTAGTTGCCATCAACCGAGCCACTGGAGGGTACCTCCTTCTCGATAGTCACAACGACTGTGGAGCAGTAAGCAACTTGCGTCGATGTGAAGGATACACTCGATGCACGGCCTGTCCAAGTGCCAACATTGTTGCTGGTGGTATAAGAGCCGGTTGTCGTCGACAGGCGTGTAACAGGATAAGTCGTGTTTGACCCCGTGAAGACAATCTTTGTGATATTGCCCTCGGTAGTGGAGATGGTGGTAGTTCCATTTAATCTCACATAATTATTATAACCAAGGTCTCCAGTGGTAGTGGAGAGAGTCACTTCTTCATTCGTCATTGTGCGTACAGTGCTTGAACTATATGAACCAGTGAAAGATACATCCTTAGTTGTGGTGGAGGCACCAGATCCCGAGGCAGCAATAGACCAGGTGTAATCGGCTGATTGACTTGTTAAACTCTTTGCTTCATCGTTAACGGTGACAGTGCCTTGATAAGAATCGCTATCCATTCTTCCTGTCACAGTGACCTGTACACTGGTACTACCATTTAATAAGCTTGCAGGAATGGTGATTTTGCGACTGCCTCCGAGCCACATGGTGTGGTCACTATTGAAGTTACTTGATCCATCGAGTTGCCATGTGCTTGGCAGATTGGTGTTTGTAGTTATTGATTGCCAGCTGGTCAGGGTAGTGTTTCCTGACTTGACGACGATTGAAGAAATTCCTACAAAGGAACTGCTCAACACGATGGTAATGTCACCGACAGGTTCAGCTACGGTTCCATCGCCGCCCTCGGGATTCTCATAACGCAGGTTCTTGAGAGCCCAGGAGTAGCCGTCAGCGGTGTAGATGGTGTTGTCGACCATGGGACGAACCATAAACTGATCGACCTTGGCCATCTTGTTGCCGTCGCCATAGAGGGCGAGGCGGAAGCCCACGATCGAGTCACCCAGGTGATCCTCGTACTCGCTGTTGAGCAGCTGTGTGGTGATGGTCACATCCTGGTTGGCGTCATAGGCTTGAGGGAAGCCGAAGCCGAAGTCAAAGTTGTCACCCTCGAACGGGCCCAGGGTGTAATATTGAGTTGCATCGTAGCGCATCGGGGCCCGCATCGGGGTCTGTACCTCGGGCAGGATGCTCTTCATGCCGCGGATGCTGCCTCGTACAGCTTCGTTAAACGTTACATTGGGACCCAGCTTGCCCAGATCCTTGAGCTGCACGTTGCTGAGCTTGTGACGGTTCGAGTTAACCTCGACAGCCAGTTGCGCGTTAAGCGACAAGGTGAGCAGTGCGAGGACTGCTGTCAAAATATATATCTTTTTCATCGCTTATCAGTTGTTAGAGTTGTTATTAGTGTTATCACGCTTGGGAGCTGCGGCGGGCGAGAGAGGCGCGTCGGTAGTGCCCCAGGTGTAGGTCACGCCGGGCGTGTTGGAGATCAACTTGCTCTTGTCGTTGACCGCGATCCTGGTAACGGCGGCACCGTCACCGTAGGCCACGATTTCGATAGTCAAGTTGGTGTAGCTGCTGTTGTTGAGCATGTTGGGGATGTAGATGTAGCCGCCGCCCTCGACATAGCCGACCTTGTCGCCGGTGTTGGTGGTGGTGTACTCTTCCCACTTGGAGCCGGAGGACATTTCCCAGCCTGCGGGCAGGGTATTCATCGTCTCGGCATCCCAGCTGGCCACAACGTTGCCGTTGTCCTTGATGACGATGGACTTGAAGTTGACGTGATAGCCGTTGGGCCAGATGACGATGTCGCCGTTGCCCTTGAGGCGGATAGTACCCGTGAGGGGCACGTCCAGGTGATCCTCGTCGAGGTCATACTTGTTGGCTGCGCCTTCGGGCCTGTACTGCTGCTGCACGTTCACGTCATCATAGGTGATGGTGTAGGTCACCTCCTGGGCAGTGGGGTTGCTGAAGGTCACGGTAGCGATCGGTTTCTCGTTGATGGGCTGACCGTTCTCGTCATACTCAAAGCGGTAGAGCTTGAACTGGTTCATCGGCTGGTTGGGGCTGGAGGGATCCTCCTCGTTGTAGCCGGTGATCTGGTTGACGGTCAAGCCGTTGGCGATGTCCTCGTTGACGACAACCAGGAAGTTGCGGTACCAGTTGGCCATGTCATTGACGACAAAGTCGCTCTCGTGGTGGTCGAGCTGCAGGCCGACAAAGTCTTCCCAACCGGGGATTACCACGTCGTCGATGTTGCTGACGGCGACCATGTGGGAGTGGGTGTCGGCGGTGGGATGACCCTCGACGATGTATTCGATCTTGTAGCTGTGGGCCTTCTGCTCTACCAGATAGGTGACGGTGGTCAAGCCGGTCTGGCCGTCGGTGATGCCGATGGCCTCGACATACTTCTTCTCACCGGTGACGGGGTCCCAGTAATAGACGGTATAGACCTGCTCCACGTCGTGGCCGGTCATCTCGTCGAGCGACGATACCCAGGTCAGTGTCACGGCATAGTTGCGGTTGCCCTCGGTGGGGTCATAGGCCACCGGCGTGGCGACAGCGTCGAGCGTGATCTTGTACAGACCCACCTTGGGGGCATAGTCCTGATTGTACCAGGCATACCAGAAGGAATAGTCAACGGCATCCTTGAACCTCAGCGACTTGTTGAACACGGGGCTGCCGTTGGCGCTCACCGACTGGTAAGGATTGGTGATGCGGCCGTCGACGGTGAAGGTGCCGTGGTCATGCCAGATGGTGTCACCATTCTCCACATAATAGGTCCTGTAATTGAATTGGTCTTCCCAGTACTTCAAGCGGTAGTCGGGGATAAAGAAGTTCATACCCGTCATGGCGTAGGCCTTCTCTCCGCTGTTGCCCGACATCGAGAACTGGTGACCAAGCTCGAGAACCGAGCGGCAGTCGTGTACCACATTATAGACGTTACCCTCGTTCATCAAGCTGTAGAAGTTAGTGGTCTGGTCGCCAGCGCCACCCTGGGTGGGGCTGAACTGCTCAAACATGTTCTTGAAGGGAACGAGCTCGCCCAGCGCGTGCTGCATCGTGATTTCGCGGTTGATCACGATATCGGGCTTCTGCTTGGCCTGGCCCTTGCCCAGGAAGAAGAACTTGTTGTAGGTTCCCTCGCAGTTGAACACGGTGCCGATGCTGTAGTCGCTGGCATCACCGATGCGCAGGCCGTCGGTCAGCAGCTGGATCGAGTCAATGTTGCTGGTCAGGTAATTGATGACCTCGGCCTTGGTAGTAAAGAAGCTGCCGCTATAGGTGGAGCTGGAGGACGGATGAGTCGTATGGTTCTTTACAGCTACGATGAGGGCGGTGTAACCTTCCTTGGTGGGCTTGTAGTAGTTGGGGTCATACTCGGTGTGGGCATAGGATGTCCCGTTGACCGTCCATGTGTAATTGGTTGCAGTAGTGCTATAGAAAGTCCTTTCCTCGTCGTTGACGACTATTGAAGCGCTATTGGAAGATGAATTTGACCTTGCGTTGATCCTTACAGTCACACTGCTGTATCCCGTAAAGAGCCATTCATCTAGGGTGATAGGATAGTTGCCATCTGTATTGAAACCAATAGCTCCACTAGTCCATTCTCCCCATCTGCTCAAGTGCATGCCGGCAGGCCAGGAGCCAGTACTTGCAGAGCTGCCGGTGCCGTCGGTTGCATAATTCCAGCTGAACAGCGTCGTGTTACCCGAGGTGACAGTGATGGAATAGATCATCGCATAATCGTTGTTGCCACGGATGGTGATGGCTCCAACTTGGGAAACGGGCGTGGTGGACAGGGCAGGACCCGAGATGTCCCAGCCGCCGTCGACGGCACCGTAATAGACGGGACGCTCGCGCTCGTCATTGTTGGTATAGGCACTGTAGTACGGGCCGGGGAAACGCTTATCGGTATAGACGAACTTGAGGAGTTCATACATCTGGTAGGGATCCTTGGCCACCTGGGCAGCATTGCTGGTGTGGGAACCACCGTTGGCGTCGGTCCAGTTGTAGGTCAAGGCCTTGGCTTCGGCCTCGGTGAGGGATGCCATCTTCACATCCTGGCCAGCACGTGAGGGCGCATTCAGGCGGTTGCCGGGACGATTGGCCTTCAAGGCTGTTGCGTGTGAGTGTGCCGTGGGTCCGTCTAACGACTCAACGACGACATCAAAGTGCTCTTGAGCCGTTCGAACAATCTTGGTGTACTCGGTGGCCAGGCTCCTGTCGGGGAGTTTCTGGGCCTGAGCACTGCCTGTCCAGCCCACTGCTAGCATCAGCAGGCCGAACGACAAAGTTGTTAGTTTCATTTTCATATTGTCCAATAATTTAAAAGTAATATATAAAGTTAAAAGTCTGGTTTGCAACAATCTATCATTCCATATCGGTGGCGGTATGGCCAGACGGCAGCCTGGAGACATGCAGTGGTCGCCCGATGTCGTTACAGCAGGCGCAACTCATTATAGTCACGATGGGTGGCAATTGGATAAACAGTGGCAAGTTCTTGTATCGCTTGAATACGGGGAGTCACATTCAGGCTTGTGGAACTGGATCATCCTCAGTAAATACTTGAATTTTGGCTGTTATACAATTTTTTGTAATGAATTGCAACTAGGGCGCAAAATTACTATTTTTTTTGAATATGCAAATGTGGGCAAAGATTTTTTAGCACACTTCGGGGCAATATGCGTAATTTCGGTAGGGGCGAGGGGAATTCCGGCTACCCTCCCTGGCCTTCAAGCCGCCATGCGGCGAGGGGAAAAAGAATCCAGGGGCGCGCTGTCGGCGGCGGGCCCCTGGACCTTGCTATTTATTTACTGTGGTTGAATTAAATAAATGCAATCTCTAAATGAAAAATTACTTTCCTTTTTAAATTAATATAAACTTGATGGTTTTTATTGCTTGGGTGAAATCAGTTCCCGGCCCCCCTGATGGGGGCCAGGAGCCGATTTGCAGTCCTGTATCAGCGCACAACCTTGGTGGTACGGGTGGTACCGTCGGTGTAGCGGGTCACGACGATGTTGATGCCGTCGAAGGGCTTGCTCGACTGCATACCCTGGGCGTTGACATAGGTCACGCTCTCGACAGGCTTGTTCAGGTCGGTGTAAACACCCTTGATGCTGGTCGAGATGCCGGGATTGCCGCCACCCTCACCGGCGCCGAAGCCACCGCCATCACGGTTGGCGCGCAGGTAGTAACCATTGGTGCTGCCCTGGACGGCCTGACCGTTGCTCCTGTAGTAGAAGCGCACATAGACCTGCAGGTCGGGGATGTTGTCGATAGCACCGAACTGGATCCTGCTGCCCCAGGGCTGATTGTCCATCGGGGGTTCCTCGACGTCGAGAACGAGGTGGCCGTCGGTGGTGTAGCCCTCATAGACCAGGACGGGCTCGGCACCGTAGCTCGTGCCGTCGCCTTCCCAGTGCTCACCGGGCTTCTCGGGACGGTTCTCATCCTTAGGAATGAGGGTGCAGCCACGCAGGTTGTTGCCGGGACTCTGGATCCAGACGCGGAACATGTAGGGCTCACACTGGATGTTGGTCTTGCTGGGCACGTCACCCAGGGCTTCAACGCCCAGGAAGTAGAGGCTGCAAGGACCGCCAACGCCGTCCCACTGGGTCGATCCGTTGGGACCGCGCTGCATCTGGGCTTCCAGGTTGAGCACGGTAACCTGCGGTGCACCGGTCATCCAGATGGGAGCACCATAGCTGTTGTGCTTGCGGTCGTTGTCGTAGTTGACGCGCTTGTTGGAGGGATCGTTACCAAGCGTCCAGACGATGGGCACATAGGTCATGAAGTTGGTGCCATAGGTACCGGTCTGGAGAACACCGATCGAGTCAAGGCGGGGCCAAGTACCGTAGTTGTCGGTCTCGCCATAGGTGTAGTAGCTACCCATCTCGGTGTAGGTGTTGTTCATATTGTGCTGTAGCTTGGTCAGCTCAATATAGTCATTGTCGGCAGTGCTGTTCACGCTGCGGTCGAGCGTGTAGTAGTAGATGTCGGAACTGTGCTCGAGGTACATGTCGGCCTTGGCGTTCATGACGTAGGGCTTAACGTGCTCGCGGTCAACGTCGGCGGCGACGTCATCGGCCGTGTAGTAGGGCACGATGGTGGTGCCGGTGTGCATCACGGGGATGATGTGCTCGTTGGTCGAGCGCAGGTCACCGTCGAGCTTGGTGTCGTTCTCGGTCATCTTGTAGATGTACTTGGGAGCATGGTCATTCTGGGCCGTGGATGCGGTGAAGCGGTCCACAAACATCAGGTTGTCGTTCCAGTTGATGACCTTGTCGTTGCTGTAGGTACCGGGCAGGAGCGTCCAGCCGTCGATGAGCTCGTCAAGGTTGTCCAGCTTGGGAACGAGTACCTCTTGGGTCGTGGTGCTCATCGAGTGCTGGGTGTCCTGGATCTGGGCAGTGACGGTGACGGTGACATAGTAGTCCTCGGTGCCGCGCTCCAGATAGTAGGTAATGGGAACCTCTTGACCATCGACATACATGTGAACCTCGCCCTGGCCGCTACCGTTCACCTCAACGGTCAGGTCGTGAACCTGGCTGCTGATGGCGGGATCGGGGGTCGGGTCGAGCGGCGATGCCTCGATGGTGATGTTCTCGATGGTCGGGTCGCTGACGAGCTTGCCCTCCTCCTGAGCGGTGGCGGTGGCGGTGACGTAATAGTCGTTGTTGCCGCGGCCCACGGGGATGGTCACGCTGCCGACACCGGATGCCGTCTGTCCGCCCACGACAAGGTAAACCGTGGCGTTAGGATCGGTAGCGGTAGCGGTAACGTAGTAGTAGCCGGGATCGCTGGTGACAGTGATAGTGGGAGCGGGAGTCTTCTGCATCTTGCTCTTGAAGATCAGCTGCACGGCCATGTCGCCAGGACGGTCGCTGGACGATGAGCCAGATACGCCGTCGCTCCACCAGCCGCGGCTGTAGGAACTACCGCTGCCAGAGCGGGCATACATGTAGTCATAGTGGGTGTGGCCCGTGGAGTTGCTATTGACAGCAATGGGCGTGAAGGTCTGGTCATAGAGCTGATAGTAGGTGTAACCGACGAGGATATTCACGATGGAGTCGCCAGTGAAGTTGAACTCTACAGGCTCATCCAGGAAGAAGTCATGCCACTCGCCGCCTTGCAGCGTCAGATAGGTGGGCGTGTTGATGCTGCCGGTGAAGGTGAAGGTGGCCTTGGGCAGGAAGGTGCTGGTGTTACCGGTCGAGGACTGGTTGGCGCTGGCACCTGTCGAGATCAGGCTGACGTTAGCACTCTGGTTGTCGCCCAGGAAGTTGGCATGAGCAAAATTGCCGTTGCCGGGGCATGACATCTGGACCAGGAGGTTGCCGCCGTTGTAGGTGAACGGCGAGTCAAAATCAATCTTCCAGGCCGTGGCATTGTCATCGGCAACAGGCGTGATGGTGGCCACGGTGGTCAGGCCCGAGGTGATCTTGGTGCCGGTGGTGCCGGTGCCGAAGTTGTCATTGGTGACGTTGGCCAGTCTGACGATTACCTGTGAACCGCTGAAGGGGATACCGATACCAGCCTCGGGATAGAAGGTCACCGAGGTGATCTGGGCACCATTGGCCATAGCGAGCTGACCAGCGCGATAGATCATCTGGTTCTGGAAACCATAGTCCATGTTCCAACCCGAAACGGGAAGCTGCTCGCTCTTGGTGGCACCGCGGCCCACGTCAACCGAGTTAGTGGTTACGGTCGTGGAAGTTTCAACTGTTACAACAACGCTTGAAACATAAACTTCAGACGATGTGTTGAAGACCACGTTGCTGGCTCTACCTGTCCAAGTACCAACATTGTTGCTGGTCGTATAGTTGCCAGTTGTTGTCGATAATCTCGAAACAGGGTATGTGGTGCTATTGCCGTTGATAACGATTTTGGTGATAGTGCCATCAGCCACTGAAATGGTATTAGTGCCATTCCAATGCATAGTTGTACCCCATCCCAAATCTCCACTGCTTGTGGTGAGCGTCACTCCGTCAACAGTGGTTGTGTATGTGGTTGTGTATGTGTTGAGAGAAATAGTCACATCGCGAGTCGATGTGCCGGTTGCACCTTGATCAATGACGTTGGTGTTGCCGCTCATGAGGGTGCCGAGGTTCCAAATCTGATATTGGTCAGAAGCGAACCAATTCTGACTGGTGGGATAGATACCGAAGTCCTGGACGTTGACCGTCGAAGAACCGGCCAGAGCGAAGCGGAAGCCGATGATCGAGTCTCCCAGGTGCTCCTGATATTCACTCAGGTCAAACATAATGGTCGAACGCACCCATTGGGCCTGATTGTAGTAACCGGCCATGCCGATGCCCGTGGCATCGAAGTCATCGGTCGTGTAGGCGCCGAAGAGGTACTCGCCCGAGCCCAGCGAGGGCATGCGGAACTGGCCGCCTGGTGTGAACAAGCGTGCTGTGCCCGTGGGCTTGAAGTCGAATCCTCCCAATTTGTCGGCGGGCAGACGTTGCGCGTTAAGCGACATCGAGAGCAGCGTCATGGCTGCCAGTATCATATAAATCTTTTTCATCGCTTATTGTCGTGTTTAGTTGTTATCCATTGTTTGATAATTCGGTACAGTGATGTTATTAGGACCGGTTTTCACCTGGGTGTCGTCATAATAACGGATGCGGTAATAGACCTTGTCGCCGATGCCGCGCACCTCGAGCACGGCCACGCCGGTGTTGTCACGCCACAGGGTGTAGCTGGCCGTCTGGTTGGGCCACTCTTGCTTGAGCTGTCCCATGGTCATGCCGGTGCCCGGTGTCAGGTTGGTGGGATAGAGGTAGTTGCGGTAGTAGTTCTTCTCCTCGCTGATGACGAAGTCGCTCTCGTAGCGCTCGCGGTACAATACCATGAAGTCGAACCAACCCGGGATCTGAACGTCGTCGATGTTACTGTAGGTGAAGAAGTTGCCGCCACCGTCCTGAACATCGCCGGTCGATGAGATGACGGGCTTGTTGGTGGCATTGGTGGGATAGCCCAGGATGATGTAGGTGAACGTCTGGCTAGTCTGCAACTGGTCCTCGTTGTACTCATAGTGGGTGTCGTTATCTACCGTGGTCAGATAGGTGTAAACGCGGTTGCCCTGCTCGTCGAAGGTCACCTTATAGATAATGTAGGTCTGGGGAACCTCGTTCTGGACCATAGTGTTGAGCGACGAGGTCCAGTCGAGATAGACGGTGTAGGTCGAGTCCTGAGCATAGGTGCTGCTGGGCTCGGTCTCGGCAGCCAGGCGGATGGTGTAAAGACCTACCTGGGGCTGATGGTCATAGTCACGGAAGACGTAGCTATTTCCGTCGGTAGAATCGCGAGGTGACGTGGATCGGTCGTCGGGGATGTAGAACACGAGACTGGACATTGACTTCTCGTCGGTTCCTGTCTTACCCGACATCGAGAAGTAGTGTTCGAGGTAGGACACACTGGCGCAGTCGTGGATGATGGGGTAGGAGCTTCCTGCGGTCATCTCGGCATAGAAGTCGGTGATTTCAGCACCTTCGTCAGTGGTGGTGGGGCTGAACTCCTCATACATGTTGTAGAAAGGTGCATAGGAGCCGAATTGGGCAGTCTTTCCCTTACTGATGAAGAAGAAGCGGTTCAGCATACCCGTGTAGGAGAACACTGTACCGGCATTGGATGTGCCCTCGCCCACACGCAGACCGTCGGTCAGCAGCTCGATGGACTCAAACTTGGAGAAGCATGAATCGATCAGGCCAGCGGCGGTTGAGGTCGTCGAGGGAACGCCTGTGGCATCGCTCTTGACCTTGACCAGGAGGACGGTGTAACCGTTCTCGTAGGGGGGCGTGATGTTGCCTGTCAAGGTGATGTACCAATCCTGGGAGCTCGTGCCGAGGGTCGCCGTGGCTCCGGCAATGTTGATGGTGCCGTTATAACCAGTTCGTGTTCTGGCGGTTACGGTGACTTTAAGTTGGCTGGAAACCCCGCTCACCAGGCTGCTCGGGATGGTGATGCTACCGCCACCATTCATGTAGCAACCATATTGCCTGCTGTAGGTAATGGAATTGCTTCCGACCCAGTTGGTGGGCAGGGTAGTGCCGTTGGACGAATAGCTCCAGCTGGCAACAACCGCGTCATTGTTATTAGGGTCTGAGATAGTGATGGCCGTGAAGTAGGCATAGGAGTTGTTCATCGTGATGACGATGTCGCTAAAGTTTGTGCCGGTGATGCCCCAGCCGTTGCCGATGCTAGGATAGGGCGTGGCGCGCTGATAGACTTCGTCATACTGGATGCCCGGAATGTTGGGATCCATATAGAGATTCATTACCATGTAGGCCATCTGATAGGGGTCGGTGGCCACCTCGGTGTAACTTGCAGTGGTGCCCTGGGTTCCTTGAGTCAGTGACGGGTACCAAGTGTAGGTCTTGCCGTCATACCACGTGCGGGTGTGGGTGACATCGGCGGTAATGGTGTTGGGTGAGCGCAACGGCGCATTGGCCGGTGCCATCATCTTCCGGGATGAAGATTGGATGAGCGCTGTCAGTGAGTTGGCATCGTCAATCACGATAGGACGGGTCGGGGTGGTGGTTGCAACCCAAGCCGCACGGTCTGATTCACGCAGCAGCTGTGCCTGGGCCACGCTTGTCCAGCCTACCGCTAGCAGCAGGCCGAACAACAAAGTTGTTAGTTTCTTTTTCATACTCAACAAATATTAAAAATTTTTAACTGGTTGATACGTTTCCGTTCATTAAAGGCATTGTGGAAGTGCATATTTCGGCGCAGGGGTGGTGTGACAATAGGTTGGGTTGTCTTGACCACATGATTAGATTCTCAATCGCAGCTTGTATCGGGATTCCTGGTTGTTTTAATCAAAACATCCTAATGATACTGGCTCTGGGCTTGGTATGCAACGTCACGCAACAAATACTTATATTCAGCCTGCAAAGTTAAGTATTTTTTATAAAACACAAAAAAAATGCCGTGTTTTTTGTTCATTTAACATATTTATTATTCTGGTGCTTCAAGTGGCTGGGGCACTTGAGGTGTATGGGTGTATGGGTGTAGGGGTGTATGGGTGTATGGGTGTATTTCGGGGGCATGGATAAAAAAGGGAAAAACAGGGGCGCGCTGTCGACAGCGGACCCCTGTTTACGTTGCATTCTATTTACTGTGGTTATGAAATTACAAATGCATTTTTTACAAAAAAATTACTTGCCTTTAATTGTATTTGTTGAGTATTAGATTTGTTGCCTGATTGGTAAACAATCAGTCCCCGGCCGGCTGTCGGCCGGGAACTGGTTGAGTGTGGAGGTGAGGCGGCGTGTCAGCGCACGATCTTGGCGGTGCTGACCGAGCCGTCGGTGTAACGGGTGATGACGATGTTGATACCATCGAAGGGCTTGTCGCTCTTCAGACCCTGAGCGTTGACGTAGGTCACGCTCTGGACCATCTTGCCAACGACATAGACGCTGGTCAGGCTGGTGGTGATGTCGGGATCGTCGTTGTTCTCGACAGCATAGTAGCTGGGAACCTCGGGTGCGTCGTCGTCACCTTCGCCGAGCTTGAACATGTTCATGGTGTTGGCATCGACGTGGATACCGGTGCTCTTGTAGTAGTAGCGTACATAGACCATGAGGTCGCTGGCGTTGTCAACGGCGCCGAACTGGATCTTCTCGCCCCAGGGCACGTTATTGCCCTCGGCCATGGCCTGGACGTCGAGGACGAGGTGGCCATCGGTCGTCAGACCCTGGTAAACGCATACGGGACCGGTCATGGCAGTGCCGTCACCCTCCCAGTGTGCGCCGGGCTTGTCGGTGCTCTGTCCAGCGGGAACATAGTTGCAGCCGCGCAGGTTGCCGTCGGGGCTATAAACCCACACGCGGAACATGTAGGGCTCATACTTGATGTTGGTGACGGCTGTGCTGGGCAGGTCGCCATAGGCATCAACGCCCAGGAAATAGAGACTACAGGGCGTGCCGTCCTCATCGGTCCACTGGGTGGACTTGTCGGGGCCGCGCTGCATCTGGGCCTCGGTGCTGACGTCTCTTACTTGTCCGACGCCGGTCTTCCAGATGGGAGCACCGTAGCTGTTGTCCAGCTTGTCGGTCTCGTAGTAGCGGCGATCGATGCCCCAGGTCGTCTCGGTGGGGATGTAGCTCATGAAGGAGTTGCCGTAGCTGCCGGTGATGGCCGTGCTGTTGAAGTACTCGAGCGCGCCGGCATCATAGGTGAAGTCCTCGCTGGCAACATACAGCGGCGACTTGGTGTCCATCTCTCTGAACCTGCCAGAAGACTGCTGCATCCTGGAGATGATGCTGTCATTCTCGGGGGGCAGCATGTTCTTGGCGCTCTGGAGCCTGTAGTGGAGCAGGTCGGGCTCGCCGGTGGGCAGATTGAGGGTCACGTCGGCGTTCATCACGTCGAGGGTGAGGCCGTTGTCGTGGTCGGTATCGTCGATAACCTGCTGCTCGGTGTAGAAGCCGTTGACAACGGCATCGGTGTGCAGCACGGGAACCTCTACGCGTCCGCTCTCCTCGATGTCGCCATTTTCAGGCTCATAGCGGAGGACGTAGCCGTAGCGGCGCGGGTGGTTGTTCTTCTCGGTGCTGGCGCTGAACTGGTCAACGATGTGCAGGTGACCCAGGCGCACCATGCCGCCCTCTACGGGCGTGGGAGGCGTATCCTCATCGGCGAAGGTAACAATAATCCTAGTGATCTGTGTATTTTGGTTAGTAGTCACTCTAAGAGTGTAGATGTTGCCCGGAGCCTGATAAGCCTCGTTGATAGCATAGGTGTTGGTGCCTGTTGCGCCAGTTGTTGCTGTGCTGACAGCTGTATTGCCAACATAGATGTTCTGGCCTACTGAAGAGGAAGCACCTGCATTGCCGACTACCTGTATCTGGGTGACTTTCTTGTCAAATGCAGGCAATGTCAGCGTTCCCCTGTTATTGGCACTAGAAGCACCCAGCATCAAATAACCACCGGTCGTGTTGTAACGATAGCGGTTAGCAAGAGTGATGGTGTAATTGCCATCGCTATAGTTATTCGTGGCTGAGTACCAAGTGCTGCCAGAACCTGCAGGAATATTCCAGATAGTATTTGTCGTGAAATCAAGGGTCGCTTGGGTCGTGGCACGCTTGGGCGCGTGGGCGGCGCCGCTGGCGTCAAACGTCCAGGTGGTCGTGTAGCTGGGATTGTTGTTTTGCAGCTTCTTGGGGACGTCGTTGACCGAGATGCGTGCGATCGACGAGCCGTCGCCATAGGCCTTGATGACAACCCTCAGGTCGTTGTAGTTGCTGTTGTTCAGCATGTTGGGGATAGCGATGTAGCCGCCACCCTCGATGTAGTAAACGCGGTCGTTGTCATCGGTGGTGTAGGGATCCCAGGACGAGCCGGGCGACAGGATCCAGGTGCTGGGCAGCGGGCTGGTGCCGGTTGTGCTGGTGGGTGCGTTCCAGTAGGTCAAGCGGGTGTTGCCGTTATAGACCTCGATGGACTTGAAGTTCACGTGGTAGCCGCTGGGATAGATGACGATGTCGCCATTGCCCACGACGCGGAGGTAACCTTCGTCGGGGATGCCCATGTTGTTGCGCTCATAGGCATGCTGCTTGATGGTCTGGCCAGCGGCATTCTTGAGGGTGTAGTCCAGGATCTCCTGGGTGTTCACGTTGTTCTCGTCCTTGTACTCGATGGTGTAGTGTACATTGGTGGCCGTCGGATTGTCAAACTTGAGGGTAGCGATCTGCTCCATGACGCCGTTGGACGACGGGATGACGTTGTAGCGATAGAGCTTGAACTTGTCCTCGCCGTTGCTGATCCTGGTGACGGTCAGGGCATTGTCCTCGTTCTCGTTGGCCACGAGCAGGAAGTTGCGGTAGTAGTTCTTCTGCTCCGCGATCTTGAAGTCGCTCTCATAGTGGTCGAGGCTGAGTGCCAGGAAGTCGTTCCAGCCGGGGATGATCACGTCATCTAGGTTGCTGAGCGCGACAAATGCGGGCTCGCCTGATGCGTTCTCCTGGCCCTTGATCTGGTAAACGATCGTGTAGCTGTGCTCGTTCTGGGGCACCTCATAGGTCACCTGGGTCACCGTGCACGGGTTGGTGGTGATGCTGTTGCCCTCGCTGTCCTGCAGGTTGGTCACCTGGGTGGGATTGATCCTGGTGGTGTCGCCGTTCTCGTCCACGATATACATGGTGTAGAGCTGGTCAACCTCGTGGCCCGACATCTCGTTAAGTGACGAAATCCAAGTCAGGGTCACGTTGTAGGTCTTGTCCTTCTCGGTGTTCTTGGTAGCCTCGGCGTCGAGGGTGATCTTGTAGATACCCATCTTGGGGGCATACTGCTGGTTGTACTGTGCAAAGTGGGCACAGTAGCTGGGACAGCTGCGGAAACTGTTGCTCGACGAACCCGTAATGCTGAAGTAGGGGTTCATCGTGCGACCGTCAACGGTGTAGCTGTTATAAGTGGTTGTCCAGTACTTCAAGCGGTAGTCCGGGTAGAAGAAGTTCAAGCCCGACAGGTAGTAGGAGTCGGTGCCTGCATTGCCCGTCATCGAGAACTGGTGGTTGTTCTGGATAACCGATGCGCAGTCGTGGGCTACATTATAGGTGCTGCCCTCCATCATCTTCTTGTAGAAGTCGGTGATCTCATTCTGGATGTCAGGCTGTACAGGGCTGAACTCCTCATACATGTACTTGAAGGGGCCCTCTTCACCCATGAGGCCATAGTAGGGCTCGAGCGTGTTGACGATGTAGCTGTCCTTCTGGCGCGACTGTCCCTTGCCCAGGATGAAGAACTTGTTGTAAGTGCCCGTGCAGTTGAAGACGGTTCCGCGGCTGTAGTCACTGTTGGAGCCGATGCGCATGCCGTCAGTGAGCAGCTTGATGTAGTTGATTCTTGTGGCAAAGTAGTTAATGACCTCGGCCTTGCTGTTCAAGAACAGGTTGCCGTTCCTCTGGTCATAGTTTGTAAAGGTTTCATCCATGGGCGTGGCATCGTCCTTAACTGATACGATCAGCGCCGTGTAACCCTCCTGATTGGGAGCAGCGACAGTGCCCTGGACATATTCGTCTTCAGCGGGCTGCTCAAACGTCAAGTTCCAAGTCAGTGTGCTCTTCTCGCTTGTCAGGCTCTGGGTCTCACCATTTACAGTGATAGTTGAAGATGCATTATCAGATGCAACAAGACCCTCAACATACACCTGGATACTGGTATTCCCCTGCAATAAACTCTCTGGAATGGTGATGGTGCCTCCGCCATTCATATAGAAGAATGCGTAGGCCTCACCATTATAAACATAGTAGGTTGCTGTGGGATTAGCCGACCAGCCTGTTGGGAATATTGCGGCATAGGTACTTGAGTTCCAATCGCCGGTAACACCACCATAAGACGTCAATAACTGATCTCCTGCTTTCACATAGATAGAATCGATGAAAGCATAGGTGTCACTTGTGACAATCGAAATATCATTACTTGTAGTGGCACTGCTGGCAGCGACGAGATCCCAACCGCCCTGCATGGGGCCATAGTAAACCTCGCGCTCGCGGGTGTCGTTATTGGACCAAGCAGTGTAGCGGGGACCGGGGAATGCTGGATTGCCATACACAAATCGGAGCAATTCATACATCTGATAGGGGTCGGTAGCCTCTTGGGCTGCGTTGCTCTCGTGCTCAACGCCCTGAGCGTCACGCCACTTGTAGGTCAGTGCCTCGGCCTGGGCCCTGGTCAGTGAAACCATCTCGGGGTTAGCATCAGCTCGCTTGGGAGCATTCATTCGGGTGCTAGCACCAGTGTTCGTGGACATCGATTGTTGTGATGTCTTCTTCTGAGCCTTTTTCACAACGTCACTGGTGCCTTGAGGGGCGGTGACTTCGGTGAGGCCCAGACGATCGGCATAGCCGCCATTGGGTAGGGCCTGTGCCGATGCAATGCTGGTCCAGCCCACTGCGAGCAGCAGGCCGAACATGAAGGTTGATAATTTCTTTTTCATTATATATATAATTTAAAAAGTGAAAAATATATGCTTTTTTGCTTCTTGAAACTTCTATCAGTGTCTGGACGATGGGGCATGCTTCCTCGTGTGGAATTACGATTTAGGCTGTCTGTTCATGTTGAGCAAAAAAAACCACCATCAAGTTTATAAATATTACTTTTCTCCAAATCTGATACTCAGTTCAACGTGCAACGATATACACGATAAAATTAACCTGCAAAAAAATGACCCTAAAAAATGAAAAAAACAATGAAAAATTCAAGAAAAAATAGAGAATGCCGTTTTTTCGGTATGATATGATTTGGTGGTGTCTAAATAATTAGTACAGAGCGGTTATTTGACGCATATTATCCTCATAATTAGTAGTATGGCGATTTCTTAAAAATATCTAAAAAAATTAGACAAATGTACAATAAAATTGTTAAGTCGTTGATGTATTATACTTTATAATTATGTATCTCACGCTGTTTTTCAAACAACCATAACAACA
>JAFTFA010000003.1 GCA_017449785.1 Muribaculaceae bacterium
CCCCTGCCTACCCACAAGCGCATCTTCACCGTGAACCGTTCGACTTTTGTTAACAAGAAGTCTCGCGAGCAGTTCCAGCTGGCATCCTTCAAGCGTCTCATCGACATCTACAGCTCTACTGCTAAGACTGTCGACGCACTGATGAAGCTTGAGTTGCCCAGCGGTGTTGAGGTCGAGATCAAGGTGTAGTACAAGAGATTGGACAAACGAGTAAATTAAAGCATTAACAAACAGTATTTTTTAAAAATTTCAAGAAATGCCAGGATTAATTGGAAAGAAAATCGGAATGACATCCGTATTCAGTGCCGACGGCAAGAACGTGCCGTGCACTGTTATCGAAGTAGGTCCTTGCGTTGTCACTCAGGTGAAGACTGTTGAAACCGACGGTTATGAGGCTTTGCAGCTGGGTTTTGTCGAGAAGAAAGACAAGCACACCACCAAGCCCATGGCAGGTCACTTCAAGAAAGCAGGAGTGAAACCGCAAAGATTCTTGGCCGAGTTCAAAGGATTTGATGGCGAGCACAAGGCTGGTGACGAGTTCACTGTAGAGATGCTCAACAACGTTGAATTTGTTGATGTGATCGGCACAAGCAAGGGTAAGGGCTTCCAGGGCGTCGTGAAGCGTCACGGCTTCGGCGGCGTGGGCCAGACCACTCACGGTCAGGACGACCGTCAGCGCGCTCCCGGTTCAATCGGTGCCTGCTCCTATCCCGCCAAGGTTTTCAAGGGCATGCGCATGGCCGGCCAGATGGGCAACAAGCGCTGCACCGCTCAAAACCTGCAAGTGATTAAAGTATTGCCCGAGAACAATCTTCTCATGGTAAAAGGCTCAGTACCGGGCAGTAAAGGTTCAATCGTAATTATTGAGATGTAAGAGAATGGAACTCGCAGTTTATAACATCAAGGGTGAGGACACCGGTCGCAAGGTGACCCTTAACGATGAGATTTTCGCCATTGCCGAGCCTAACGAGCATGCAGTTTATCTCGATGTTAAGCAGTACCTGGCTAACAAGCGTCAGGGCACCCACAAGGCTAAAGAGAGAAGTGAAATTGCCGGCTCTACCAAGAAGCTCGGTCGTCAGAAGGGTGGCGGCGGTGCCCGTCACGGTGACATCAAGTCTCCGCTGTTCCATGGTGGTGGTCGCGTCTTCGGTCCCCGTCCCCGCAACTACGGCTTCAAGCTGAACAAGAAGGTGAAGGCTCTGGCTCGCCGCTCGGCGCTGACCTACAAGGCCATGAACAACCAGATCATGGTTATAGAGGACATCAAGATGGATGCTCCCAAGACCAAGGAATTTGTCAACATCACCCGCAACCTCAAGCTCGAGGGTCAGAAGCTGCTGCTCGTCCTCAACGGACAGGAGCGCAACCTGTACCTGTCGCTGCGCAACCTGCCCACCGCTAGCGTGGTCACCGCCAGTGACATCAACACCTACCGCGTGCTTGACAACCGCATGATTCTCGTTACCGAGAGCTCGGTTGATGCGCTCAACAACTTAAAGTAAAGGAGGACAGACAATGGATAACATTCAGATTATTCCCGTTGTGACCGAGAAGGCCAACGCCATTACCGAGAAGGGTAACCGTTACACGTTCAAGGTGTCTCCCGATGCCAACAAGTATCAGATCAAGGACGCAATCGAGAAGCTCTATGACGTGAAAGTTGTCGGCGTGAGCACGATGAACTACAACGGCAAGAACAAGCAGCGCTACACCAAGAGCGGCATCATCAAGGGACACACCGTAGCCTTCAAGAAGGCTGTTGTCACCCTTGCCGAAGGACAAACTATTGATTTCTATAGTAATTTATAATAAAAAATGGCAGTAAGAAAATTAAAGCCCACAACACCGGGGCAAAGACACAAAGTTATTGGTGTATTTGACGACATTACAAAGCGTACACCAGAGAAGTCTCTTACGGTCGGCAAGCGTTCCACCGGCGGTCGCAACAACGAGGGTCACCTCACCGCCCGCTATCGTGGTGGAGGCCACAGGCGCAAACTGCGTCTCATCGACTTCAAGAGGAATAAAGACGGTGTGCCGGCAGTAGTGAAAGCTATCGAGTACGATCCCAACCGTTCGGCCCGTATCGCTCTGCTCTACTACAAAGACGGCTACAAAGCTTACATCATTGCTCCCAACGGACTTGAGGTGGGTGCAACGGTCGAGAGCGGTGAGAACGTGGCCCCCGAAGTGGGAAACGCGCTTCCACTGAGCAAGATTCCTGTTGGTACTTTAATTCACAACATCGAGTTGCGTCCCGGTCAGGGTGCCGCTATGGCACGTGCAGCCGGCACCTTCGCCCAGCTCACCAGCCGCGAGGGTACCTACGCAATCATCAAATTACCTTCGGGCGAGACTCGCAAGGTCCTCGCTGCCTGCAAGGCTACCGTCGGTGTGGTCGGCAACAGTGACCACGCGCTCGAGCAGTCCGGTAAGGCTGGCCGTTCACGCTGGCTCGGACGTCGCCCCCACAACCGTGGCGTCGTGATGAACCCCGTTGATCACCCCATGGGTGGTGGTGAAGGCCGCCAGAGTGGTGGACATCCCCGCAACCGCAACGGTCTGTATGCTAAGGGCTTGAAGACCCGTGCGCCGAAGAAGCAGTCTTCGAAGTACATCATTGAAAGAAGAAAGAAGTAATTTGACTAAATTCGATTAATTATGAGTCGTTCATTAAAAAAAGGCCCTTACATCAGCGTGAAACTGGAGAAAAAGGTTGACGCTATGAACGAGAGTGGCAAGAAGTCGGTGATCAAGACCTGGTCGCGCGCTTCGATGATTGCCCCCGAGTTCGTCGGACACACCTTTGCCGTTCACAATGGCAACAAGTTCATTCCCGTCTATGTTACCGAGAACATGGTAGGTCATAAGCTCGGCGAGTTCGCCCCGACGCGCACCTTCCGCGGACACAGCGGCAACAACAAGAAATAATGGGCCCGGGAATATTTAACTTAACAGAACAAAAAAGAATTAAATACAATGGGTAAAAGAAAAAGAGAATCAGCAAACTTGAAGAAGGAAGCTCGCCGCAGCGAGTCCTTTGCAAAGTTGCGCAACGTTCCCAGCTCACCTCGCAAGATGCGCCTCGTGGCTGACATGGTGCGTGGCGTCGAGGTCTTCAAGGCCCTCGGTCTGCTCCACTTCTCCAACAAGCAGGCTGCCAGCGATGTCGAGATGCTCCTCAAGTCTGCCATCAGCAACTGGGAACAGAAGAATGGCAAGAAGGCCGAGAGCGGTGAGCTCTATATCAAGACCATCATGGTTGATGCAGCTCCGATGCTCAAGCGCCTCCGTCCGGCTCCTCAGGGCCGCGGCTACCGCATCCGCAAACGTTCCAACCACGTGACCATCTACGTGGACACTATTAACAAAGAAAAAGACGCATAAAACGAAATGGGACAGAAAGTTAATCCAATCAGCAATCGTTTAGGCATCATCCGCGGTTGGGACTCCAACTGGTTTGGTGGCCGCAAATATGGAGATACCCTGGTAGAGGATGACAAGATCCGCAAGTATCTCAACGAGCGTCTTGCAAAGGCCAGCGTGGCCCGCATCGTCATCGAGCGCACGCTCAAGCTCGTGACCATCACCATCTGCACCGCCCGCCCCGGTATCATCATCGGTAAGCAGGGTGCCGACGTCGAGGCACTGAAGCAGGAGCTCATCAAGCTCACCAACAAGGACGTTCAAATCAACATTCACGAGGTGAAGCGCCCCGAGCTCGATGCACAGCTCGTTGCCGCCAACGTAGCTCACCAGATCGAGGGCAAGATCGCCTATCGCCGTGCCGTCAAGATGGCCATCGCCAGCACGATGCGCATGGGTGCCGAGGGCATCAAGATCCAGGTCAAGGGCCGTCTGAACGGTGCCGAGATGCGCCGCAGCGAGATGTTCAAGGAAGGCCGCACTCCGCTCCATACCCTGCGTGCCGACATTGACTACGCTCTCGTGCCCGCTCACACCAAGGTCGGTGTCATCGGTGTCAAGGTTTGGATCTGCCGTGGCGAGGTCTATGGCAAGAGGGACCTGGCTCCTAACTTTGCCAGCAACGCCGGCGAGCGCCGTGGTGGCGGTCGCGGTTCAGATCGCGGGGAGCGCGGCGAGCGTCGCGGTTTCCGTGGTGGTAAGAGAAACAACAATCGTTAAACCCAGTCACAACCAGTAACTTGAAGTGTGACTTTAAAAAACGAAATTTAAAATGTTACAACCTAAGAGATTAAGATACCGCCGTCCCAGTGATGGGCATCCTCGCCAGTATAGCAAGCGCGGCAATCAGCTCGCCTTCGGTTCCTTCGGAATCAAGACTCTGGAGAGCAAGTGGATCACCGCCCGCCAAATCGAGGCCGCCCGTGTCGCTGTGACCCGTTACATGCAGCGCCAGGGTCAGATCTGGCTCCGCATTTTCCCCGACAAGCCCTACACCCGCAAGCCTGCCGACGTCCGCATGGGTAAAGGTAAAGGTGATGTGGCAGGTTACGTCGCTCCTGTTCACCCTGGACGCATCCTCATCGAGGTTGACGGTGTGAGCTTTGATATCGCCAAGGAAGCCCTGCGCCTCGCCGCCCAGAAGCTCCCCGTGGCTACTAAGTTTGTCGTTCGTCGCGACTATGATCCCACTCAACTCGTTTAATACATTTTGACCCGATTATGAAAAAGGAAAATATCAAGGAACTGACCGATAAGGAATTGCAGGACCGCCTCGACCAAGTCCAGAAGGAATATGTCCAGGAGAAGATCCAGCACACGATTTCCCCGCTCGATAATCCGGCCAAGATTACGCTTGACAGGAAATTGATCGCGCGCTTGAAGACCGAGATCCGTGAACGCGAGCTCAAGAACAACAAATAATCCCAAACTACTACAATGGAAGAAAAACGTAATTTAAGAAAAGAGAGAATTGGGGTTGTTTCCAGCAACAAGGGTGACAAGACCATCACTGTAACCATCAAGTGGAAGGAGAAACACCCAATCTATGGCAAGTTTGTCAACAAGACCAAGAAGTACCACGCTCACGACGAGAACAACGAGTGCAACGTCGGTGACACCGTTCGCCTGATGGAAACGCGCCCGCTGAGCAAGACCAAGAGGTGGAGATTAGTTGAAATCATCGAAAAAGCGAAGTAATTATTTATTATGATACAGACTGAAAGTAGATTGACCGTTGCCGACAATAGCGGCGCTAAGGAAGTCCTCTGCATCAAGGTGCTGGGCGGTTCTGGCAGACGCTACGCTTCGGTGGGTGACATCATCGTGGTCACCGTCAAGAAGGCGATCCCCGCTTCAGAGGTGAAGAAGGGTACCGTTTCCAAGGCAGTCGTTGTGCGCACCAGCAAGGAGATCCGCCGTCAGGACGGTTCTTACATCCGATTCGACGACAACGCCTGTGTATTGCTCACTAATACCGGCGAGCTGCGCGGAACGCGCATCTTCGGCCCCGTGGCACGCGAGCTGCGCGCTACCAACATGAAGATCGTTTCCCTCGCTCCCGAGGTTCTTTAATCACACATTTTAAAATAGCAATAAACTATATATGGCTACGTTAAAAATCAAGAAGGGCGACACCGTCTATGTTCTCGCTGGAGACGACAAGGGCAAGACCGGCCGCGTGCTGAGCATCATGCACGAGGAGGGTAAGGCCATCGTCGAGGGTGTCAACATCGTGTCCAAGAGCACCAAGCCCAATGCCAAGGCCCCCCAGGGCGGCATCATCAAGAAGGAAGCCCCCATCAACCTGAGCAACCTGGCCGTCGTTGACCCCAAGAGCGGTCGCGACCCCAAGCCCGCACGTGTCGGTTTCAGGTTCGATGAGAACGGCAATAAAGTACGTTATTCTAAAAAATCTGGAGAGGAGATCAAGTAATGAGTACCACGCTGAAGAAACAATATGACGAGAAGATTGCTCCCGCTTTGATGAAGCAATTCAATTACAGCACGCCGATGCAGATTCCGCGTCTGGTCAAGATCGTCCTCAACGAGGGTCTGGGTGACGCAACCCAGGACAAGAAGATCATCGAGACTGCTATCAACGAGCTCACCGCCATCACCGGCCAGAAGGCCGTGCAGACGCTCTCGAAGAAGGATATCTCCAACTTCAAGGTCCGCAAGAAGATGCCCATCGGCGTCCGCGTGACCCTGCGTCGTGACCGCATGTACGAGTTCATGGAGCGTTTCATCCGCATCGCCCTGCCGCGCATCCGCGACTTCAAGGGTGTTAACGGCAAGCTCGACGGCCGCGGCAACTACACCGTCGGCGTTACCGAGCAGATCATCTTCCCCGAGATCAACATCGACAACGTGACCAAGATGACCGGTATGAACATCACCTTTGTCACCACCGCCAAGACCGACGAGGAAGGCTACGCCCTGCTCAAGGAGTTCGGAATCCCGTTTAACAACAAATAATTGAGAGTTAAATTATGGCAAAAGAATCAATGAAGGCCCGTCAGGCCAAGCGCGAGCGCCTCGTGGCAAAGTATGCCGCCAAGCGTGCCCAGCTCAAGAAGGACGGTGACTATGAGGCCCTGCAGAAGCTGCCCCGCAATGCTTCTCCCGTGCGCCTGCACAACATCTGCAAGATGTCCGGCCGTCCCAAGGGTTACATGCGCCAGTTCGGCATCTCCCGCATCAACTTCCGCGAGATGGCTTCCAACGGTCTGATCCCCGGTGTCCACAAGGCCAGCTGGTGATTTTCAACCACTTTTCTTTAAAACAATAACATTAAGTATTAAATATTGTTCGACACTGCGTCGAATCAATTTAAACAAGTTACAATAATGACAGATCCTATTGCAGATTATCTGACTAGATTGAGGAATGCGATCAAGGCACAGCACCGTGTCGTTGAAATCCCTTCTTCCAAGCTCAAAAAGGAGATCACCAAGATCCTCTTCGACCAGGGTTACATCCTGAACTACAAGTTCGTCGAGGACGAGAACTCTCCCCGTGGCACCATCAAGATCGCGCTCAAGTATGACAACGTGGACCACGTTAGCGCCATCAAGTGCCTCACACGCGTTTCCAGGCCCGGCCTGCGCCAGTACACTGGCTACAAGGACATGCCGCGCGTGCTCAACGGTTTAGGTATTGCCATCCTCTCGACCTCCAAGGGCGTTATGACCAACAAGGAGGCCAAGAACCAGAAGATCGGTGGCGAAGTATTGTGTTACGTTTATTAATCAAGTGGAGGAATATAAGCTATGTCAAGAATCGGTAAATTGCACATCGCCATCCCCGCTGGCGTAACTGTTGAGCAAAAGGACAACATCCTCACCGTCAAGGGTCCCAAGGGCGAGCTCAAGCAGACCCTCAACCCCAACATCACGGTCGAGGTCGAGAACAATGAAATCAAGGTGACCCGCCCCAACGACGAGCGTGAGTCACGCGCTCAGCACGGCCTGTACCGTGCGCTGATCAACAACATGGTTGTCGGCGTGAGCGAGGGTTTCAAGAAAGAATTGGAAATTGTCGGCGTCGGTTACCGCGCTACCAGCAACGGCCAGGTGCTCGAGCTGGCTCTCGGTTACTCGCACGCTATCTACTTGAAGATGCCGCCCGAGGTCAAGGTTGAGGCCAAGACCGAGCGCAACAAGAATCCGCTCATCACCCTTGAGTCGTGCGACAAGCAGCTCCTTGGCCAGATCTGTGCCAAGATCCGCTCCTTCCGCAAGCCCGAGCCTTACAAGGGTAAAGGTGTTAAGTTCGTTGGCGAGATTATTCGCCGCAAGTCTGGTAAAACGGCAGCTGCCAAATAATTAAGTAGAAAGGAAACAATATGATATCCAAAACTGATAGAAGAAACAAGATCAAGAGGCGCATCCGTGGCCGCATCAACGGCACTCCCGAGCGTCCCAGGCTGTGTGTCTTCCGCAGCAATAAGCAAATTTATGCCCAGGTCATCGACGACGTCGCTGGCAACACCCTGTGCTCCGCTTCCTCCAAGGGAATCACCGAGGGCAGCAAGAGCGAGATCGCCGCTAAGGTCGGCGAGGCCGTTGCCAAGAAGGCTATCGAGGCCGGCATCAACACCGTTGTGTTCGACCGCAATGGCTTCCTGTTTCATGGTAGAGTTAAATCGTTGGCCGACGGCGCACGCAAGGGCGGACTTAAATTCTAAAGATACATCATCATGCTGAAGAAAAATAATCGAGTAAAGGTCGCTGCCGACGCCGAACTCAAGGAGCGTCTGGTAGCCATCAACCGCACCACCAAGGTGACCAAGGGTGGTCGCACGTTCACCTTCGCCGCCATCGTGGTGGTCGGTGACGGTAATGGCGTTATCGGCTACGGCTTGGGTAAGGCCAACGAAGTCACGACGGCAATCTCCAAGGGTACCGAGATGGCCAAGAAGAACCTGATCAAGGTCCCCGTTCACAAGGGTACCATTCCCCATGAGGTCGTTGCCAAGTTCGGCGGCAGCCGCATCATCATGAAGCCCGCCAGCGCCGGTACCGGTGTGAAGGCTGGTGGTGCTATGCGTGCCGTCTTCGAGACGGTCGGTGTTACCGATGTTATCTGCAAGTCCAAGGGCTCGAGCAACCCCCACAACCTGGTGAAGGCCACGCTCAAGGCTCTCGACGAGATGCGCAGCCCGGCTACCGTGGCTCACTATCGCGGTATCACTGTGGACATGGTGTTTAACGGTTAAAAATTTGTTTGATAGTTATGGCTAAGATACAGATGAAGCAAGTGAAAAGCCGCATCAATCGTCCGGCTCGCCAAAAGAGGACCCTCGACGCGCTGGGTCTCAAGAAACTGAACCACTCGGTCATCCACGAGGCTACCCCTCAGGTGCTGGGTATGGTCAACGCTGTTCGTCATCTGGTGGAAGTCACCAATGTTGATTAATTCTTAATTCGTCAAAACAAGAAAACAACATTATGGAATTACATGATTTAAAACCTGCTGTAGGTTCAAATAAGAAGAAAAGTCGCATTGGCCGTGGTCCCGGTTCCGGTAAGGGCGGTACATCGACTCGTGGTCACAAGGGTGCCAAGTCGCGCTCAGGTTACAAGGAGAAGGTCGGCTTTGAAGGCGGCCAGATGCCTCTGCAGCGCCGTGTGCCCAAGGGTGGTTTCAAGAACATCAACCGCGTGGAGTATAAGGCCATCAACGTTGCTGTGCTTGAGGAACTCGCCGACAAGAACGGCCTCGAGAAAATCACCGTTGCCGACCTCCTCCAGGCAGGTCTGGTGCGTAAGAACCAACTTATTAAAATTTTGGGCCAGGGTCAGCTCAACCACAAGGTCGAAGTTGAAGCCCATGCTTTCTCCAAGAAGGCCGAGGAGATTATCACTGCTGCCGGTGGCTCAATCGTAAAACTCTAACCCGACGATGAAACTCATTGAAACATTAAAGAACATCTGGAAGATTGAGGACCTGCGCAAGCGCCTCATCACCACATTCCTGTTCATCGTGATTTATCGCTTTGGATGCCATGTGGTGCTGCCCGGTATCAACCCGAGCGACCTTGAAGCCATGCGCAACTTCACCAACAGTGGTCTGATGCAGCTGCTCGACATGTTCTCGGGCGGCGCATTCGGCCAGGCCTCGATCTTCGCATTGGGTATCATGCCCTATATCTCCGCTTCTATCGTAGTGCAACTGCTCTCTATCGCAGTCCCCTACTTCCAGAAGATGCAGAAAGAAGG
>JAFTFA010000004.1 GCA_017449785.1 Muribaculaceae bacterium
ACGCCATAGCCGTAGTCCTCATTGTAGGCAATATACTGCCCCAGGGGAACCGAGATCGACAACCCGTCGGGACTCAGTTTGCCTTCTACCCACACGCCGGTGCCCTCACCGTAGCACAGGATGTCCTGGATATAGACCGTCTCGCCGTCGGGAGCATAGACGACCTTCACGCGACCGGTCTGGTAGTCGGTGTCGTAGCCATACAGGCTCGACAGCAGATACTCTCCGCTGCGCAGGTAATTCACCACGGTACCCTCGGGCTGCTCGGTGATGATGTCCACTCGCGACGGGGCATTCAACGATGTGGCAGGCTGCGATGCGGCCTTGTTCATCGGACGATAGGCATTGCCCCTGGAAGTCACTCCGGCCGACGCGCTCAGGGCGACGGCGACACTCAACAGTAGTAATAATTTCTTCATGTCAATAAGTTTTTTTAATGTATTAATACCAGTTAAATCTTGATTGTCTATAACTATACGCCACAAAATTAATGAAATTGCACGAAAAAACCTAAAACTCGCGACTAAAAACTAAAAACTTACAACTTAAAACTTACAACTTAAAACTATTTTCACTATATTTGCACTTTCAACCTTAACTTTGCCCGATATGATGGAAACCTTAAATGATTTTTTTGCGACACTGAGCGGCTACCTCTGGGGGTGGCCCATGATCATATTGTTGCTGGGAACACACGTTTTCCTCACCATCCGCCTGGGCATACCCCAGCGCAAGTTGTTCACCGCCATTCGCTTGTCGGTCAGCCGCGACAAGGACTCGACGGGCGACGTGTCACAGTTCGGCGCGCTGGCCACGGCACTGGCCGCGACCATCGGCACGGGCAACATCATCGGCGTGGCGACAGCCGTCGCCCTGGGCGGCCCCGGAGCCGTGCTGTGGTGTTGGCTGTCGGGCGTGTTTGGCATCGCCACCAAGTATGGCGAGGGTTTTCTTGCCATCAAGTACCGCGTCAAGGCCGATGACGGCCGCATGCTGGGAGGCCCCATGTATGCCTTGGAGCGCGGACTGGGCTGGAAGTGGCTCGCCGTGCTTTTTGCCCTGTTCACGGCACTGGCATCCTTCGGCATCGGCAACACCGTCCAGGCCAACGCCATCTCGACCATCGCCCACGGTTCCTATGGCATCCCCACCTGGCTGTCGGGCGGCATCGTCTGCCTGTTGACGGCGCTCATCCTGCTGGGCGGCATCAAGAGCATTGCCCGCGTGTGCAGTGCGCTCGTGCCCTTCATGGCCTTCTTCTATGTGCTGGGCTGCATCTACATCCTCTTCATTAACGGCCAGTACGTCTGGCCCGCCATCAAGCTCATCGGCGAGTCGGCATTCACGCCCCAGGCTGCCGGGGGCGGCTTTGTGGGCACCACGGTCATCATCGCGGCCCGCATGGGCATCGCACGCGGCCTGTTCAGCAACGAGTCGGGCCTCGGTTCCGCGCCCATTGTCGCCGCCGCTGCCCAGACGCGCAATCCCGTGCGGCAGGCCCTGGTGTCCTCGACGGGCACATTCTGGGACACGGTGGTCATCTGCGCCTTCACCGGCCTGGTCATCGTCAGCTCTATCCTCGCCCACCCCGACATCAGCGCCAGTGATGGCGCCGCATTGACCAAGGCCGCCTTCTCCAAGATCCCCTACGTGGGCACGCCGCTGCTCACCTTCGGGCTGCTCACCTTTGCATTTACCACCATCCTCGGCTGGTGCTACTATGGCGAGCGGGCCGTCGAGTACCTCAAAGGCAAGCGCTGGATGCTCGCCTATCGCATCCTGTTTGTCGTCATGGTCTTTGTCGGCAGCATCATCAGCCTCGACGTCGTCTGGAACGCCGCCGACTGCATGAACGCCCTCATGGCCATCCCCAACCTCGTCGCCCTGCTCCTGCTCAGCGGCGTCATCGCCCGCGAGACGCGCCATTACCTCTACGAGAACCGCCTGGACCACCACGCCCCCGACCAGTCCCGCTAATCGCCACCTCATGGAGATAAATTCAAGTTCCTTCAGAACTTGAAGAGTAGAGAGTAGGGAGTAGAGAGTAGTGAAGAATCATCTTCATGGGCCCATCAGTTTTAACTGGTGGTCGAGTCCATCCATACACCATACACCATACACCTCAAGTTTCTAAAGTGGCGCAGCTACTTTAGAAACTTGAAAGAAAAATAAAACATCACTGTCCCAAACAGTTAGCTCTACCAGTAAAATATTTTCCTGAAAAACGCTTGCCAGTTCAGGAAAAAGTAGTACTTTTGCAGCCGGGTAAGTCCTACACGGCCAGCTCCCTCCCAATCCCCCAGGTCTTGACCGAAGCAAGGGTAACGAGGTTGTAGCGGCGCGCTGTAGCTCACTTGCCCTTTTTTGTACCCCTACCACAACCCGTAATATTCACCCGTGCGTTCACTTAACGCATGTTAAATCACTGATTGACAGCCTGTATTTCGCCAAATTATAGTAATTTTGTAGGGATGATAGTTGATTACTTCTCACTTGACGCGACTGGACTTTAAGTATTATATTTTAATCAGTTTTTTTCATGATGTACTCTAACTTCAATTTCCTGAAAAGCCTCACCCTATTGATGATGGTGAGTTTGACGTGTTTATTGCAAGCTGTTGCCGCAACGCCACGCCTGACCGATCAAGGCGATGGATACATCGGCATGGTCGGTGATCTCGACCAAGACGAGAATCTGAACATCGGTGACATCACCATCCTCATCGATTGCCTGCTCAAGAACTCATCGGCACCCAGGGTTGCCGACGTCAATGGCGACGGACGCCTGTCCATCGCCGATGCCACTGGCTTGATCAACAATGTCCTGACCGACAGCCCCAGGCGCCGACTCTACCAAGCTGGCGGAATACGCTTCTACATGATCTGTGTCGAGGGAGGCACCTTCCAGATGGGTGGCACCAGCGAGCAATCGTCCGATGCCCTCTTTGACGAGTACCCGGTGCACAGCGTCACGCTCAGTGATTACCAGATCGCCGAGCTTGAGGTTCCGCAGATCTTGTGGTACCACATTACAGGTCACGTGCCCAGCTGTTTTGAGGACCAGGAGAGCCCCGTCGAGAACGTCTCGTGGGACGATTGCCAGCTGTTCATCCAGCAATAGAACGAATTAACCGGTTGCAATTTCCGCCTTCCCACCGAGGCCGAATGGGAATTTGCCGCCCGTGGCGGCAACCTCAGCAAGGGCTACAAGTACTCTGGCAGCAACGACTATGATGAGGTGGCATGGTGCGAGAACAACAGTGGCGACTTCATTCATCGCACTGGCGAAAAGAAGCCCAACGAGTTGGGCATCTATGACATGAGCGGCAATGTGTGGGAATGGTGCCAAGACTGGTGGGACGTCTATAGCGACGGCAGTGTCGTCAACCCCACGGGCCCTGCAAGCGGCACCACACGCGTCTGCCGTGGCGGGTGCATGATGAGCCACGTCAGGTTCTGCCGCGTCAGCTGCCGCATGGACTACGCCAGCAACACCAGGCGCGCCGACGTTGGCCTGCGACTCGCCCTGTAGCCTCTACTATTTAGCCGGATTTTTCGGCAATAAGTTACTGATACTCAACCACCTGCAACCACTCGAGTCTCACGCCCTGAGACGTTAATAATACAGAAGACAAGAAGGACAAGATATTGATAATCAATAAGATATCATAAAATTACCCTTCTTATCTTTCTTGTCTTCCTGCCCCATTTGAACCTCACACCCCCTGAGACGCCAGGCCGCTAAGGTTTTTATCAGTCACCGGGTTGCGGGGAGGCGGGTCGTTACCGCAGCATGTCGCGCACCTCGTCGAGCGAGCCGTCGTTGGGCGACGGGGTCACGCCCAGCAGGTAGCACAACAGCGGATAGATGCACACGTTGCGGAACCGGTCGGCCTTCACGTATCCCACCTTGAAGTCGGGCCCGACGGCGCGGAAGCCCACCTGCATATCGGCCGCCATGTGGTCAAAGCCGTGGCTGCCGCGCTGCTTCTTGCTGGGCTTGTCGGCAAAGAGCCAGCCCACGTCGGGCAGCACGACCACGTCGCCCATGTTCTTGTTGGTGCCGTAGCCCAGATAGGCGGGCATGTCGGCAGCCTTCCAGGCGCGCACGTGGTCCACACGCTGCATCGCGTCACAGATCGAGTCGATATACTGCGGCGCGCTGGCATAGATGAGCGTCGGGTAATCGTTGCAGAATCGCTCATACCAGTGCTTGGGCAGCACGTCGTCGATATCGACAAACCGCTTGGGATCCACGCTCGTCATGCCGTGGTCACCGGTGATAATCAGGTTCACCTTGTCGGCGATGGGCAGCATCTGGATGCGGGTCCACATCAGGCTCAACAGGCGGTCCATATCCTCCATCGCGCGGCGCGTCAGGCGGTTCATCGGGCCATAACTGTGCCCGCTGCGGTCAGGCTCCTCAAAGTAGGCCATCACCAGGTGGGGACGGTCCTTCTCGGGCATCTTCAACAGGCGGATGATCTCATCCACACGCCCCTCATAGTCGAGCTGCTGCGTCTGGTAGTCACGCCAGTAGGTGGGATGCTCGCCGTGGATGGCCACGTCACTGCCCACCCAGAAGACCGTCGCCGTCTTCACGCCCTGATGCTTGGCCGTGAGCCACACGGGGTCGCCGCCATAGTAACCGCCGTCGGCACGGGTCACCTTGTTGCCCAGCGAGAATTCGACACCCTTCTCGCGGTCCCAGAAGGTGTTGGCGATGATGCCGTGGTGGTCGGGCGTCAGGCCCGTGGCCAGCGTGTAGTGGTTGGGGAACGTCTTGCTCGGGAACGACGGCTGCATCACCGCCTTGACGCCCTCGCGGGCCAGCTGCTGCATGAACGGCACGTCATAGGCGTCCAGGTAGTCCCAGCGCAGGCCGTCAAGCGAAATAATCACCGTGTAGTTGTCGCGACCGGCAGCCAGGGCTTGCCACGGCAGCAGGGCAGACAGCATCAATAACATCAATAAATGGCGCATTCTCATCTCTAGATCAATCGTGTTAATAGGGTTTCACAAAGGTAAGCATTCTTTTTCACACCGCCAAATCCGGGACACGCACTCGCACACTGGGCGCTCTTCTCCTGCCCCACTTGACTGATGCAAAAAGGGGGAATACCGTTGATGATATTCCCCCTTGCAGAATTCAAGTGTGAATGTAATCGCTTAGTAATAGGACTCAGAAAAAATCCTTTCTAAACGGCAACCGGTCATTACTCGGCGGCCTTCTCGTGGGAGAAGTAGATGCCGTTGGCCAGCTGAGGAGTACCATTGTAGGTGCTCTTCACGCCGATGATGCTGATCTGGTCACCCACGCCGATACCCAGGGTCTCGAGCAGGTTCTTGCGGTTGTCGCCGGTAGCGCCCCAACCGGGATAGCAACCATAGACATAGACGGTGTTGGTGCCATCGTCCAGGTACAGGTTGCCATAGGTGGGATTGGCAATCTCGGTGATATTAC
>JAFTFA010000090.1 GCA_017449785.1 Muribaculaceae bacterium
AAGCAGGCCTATCATGCCATCAATGTCTCTCTCACACTTCGCAACTGGCTCCTGGGAGAACGCATCGCCAAGGACGAACTTGATGGAGCTGAGAGAGCCAAGTATGGCAAACGAGTGATTGCTACACTTGCTCAAGACCTCACGGCTCGATATGGTAAAGGTTTTGACAAGAGTACTCTTTATCGGTATTTGCTCTTCTATCGACTGTTTCCCGAAAAAGTGGACGCAGTGAGGCCACAATTCGCTCAGGACGAGAGCGATGGAAAAGTGGACGCATTGAGGCCACAATTGCTGCCGTGGACGCATTATCGGGAACTGATACGCGTTGAGAATGAGGATGCCAGGAAATGGTACGAGCAGGAAGCCCTGCGCGAGATGTGGAGCTCAAGAACGTTGCACCGCAACATCAGCTCGCAATACTATTTCAGATTATTGAAGTCGGCAAACAAAGAAAAGGTCTCGGACGAGATGCACAGGCTGACGGCAGACATGCAGCATGACAAACTGGAGTTTATCAAGAATCCTGTCGTTGCCGAATTCCTGGGACTGCAACCAAACGCCGATTTCACCGAGACAGAACTAGAAAGCAGCATCATCAGCCACTTGCAGAAGTTCATCATGGAGATGGGCAAAGGCTTTGCCTTTGTTGCCAGGCAGCAACACGTCCGCACCGACATGGGAGACTTCTATATTGATCTGGTCTTCTACAATTATATCTTGAAGTGCTTTTTCCTGATTGACCTGAAGACCGGGCAGATTTCACACCAGGACGTAGGGCAAATGGACATGTATGTGAGAATGTTTGACCATCTGAAACGGACCGAGGGGGACAACCCCACCATCGGGCTGCTGTTATGCGAGGACACGAGCAGTGACATCGCGCGATATAGCGTTCTGCACGGCAGTGAGCAGCTTTTCCAGGTCAAGTATATGCCATTTCTTCCAACCGAGGAAGAGCTGCGCCGTGAAATAGAAATGCAGAAGGAAATCTTCCGTCAGCAGCAGATGGGCAGCATAAAAGACACTAATATGGACTGATCAACTCCTATATGATAATTACACTAATAAATAGATAGAACAATGAGTAAAGAGACTTTTCATCACCTTGAGGCACTGCGCCAGGAGATGCGCCGCCTGAATGTCGATGCCGTCATCATTCCCGGCACCGACCCGCACCAGAGTGAATACATCTGTGACCACTGGAAATTCCGTGACTGGATCAGCGGCTTCACGGGCAGCAACGGCACGGCCGTCGTGACCCTTGACCAGGCTGCCTTGTGGACCGACTCGCGCTACTTCCTGCAAGCCGGCATCGAGCTGGAAGACAGTGGCTTCGTGATGATGAAGGAGAACATGGGCAACGACCCCACCATCCACGAGTGGTTGCAACAGGTGCTCGAGGAGGACTCGGTCATCGCCATCGACGGCCGCCTGTACAGCGCCCAGGCCGCCAACCAGCTGGAGCGCTTCTGCGGTGAGAACGGCTTCATGCTGGCTACCGAGTTCTATCCCGCCGACAAGATATGGCCCGACCGCCCCGCGCGTCCCAGCGAGCCCGCCTTTGTCCACGACGTGCAGTATGCCGGCGAGGATGCCAACACCAAGATCGAGCGCCTGCTCAAGGTGCTCGACGACAACGAGGCGACCGCCATGCTGGTCACCGCCCTCGACGACATCGCCTGGCTGCTCAACCTGCGCGGCGGCGACGTGGACTTCACGCCGGTAGCCATCGCCTTTGCCTACATCTCGCACTCCGGCCGCGACCTGTTCATCGACGACAACAAGGTCACCGATGAGGTGCGCCGGCACCTCAATGACTGCGGCGTCAGGGTTCGCGACTATGATGACATCGTCCGCTTCCTGGAGCGTGTCAGCGAGCACGAGGTGGTCCTCATCGACCCCAACCGCGTGAGCGACACCCTGGCCAACGCCCTCCAGTGCCAGAAACTGTACTACCGCTCCCCCATCACCGACCTCAAGTGTGTCAAGAACGAGGTGCAGATCGAGGGCTTCCGCCACGCGATGGAGCGTGACGGTGCCGCGCTGGTGCGCCTGTTCAAGTGGATCGAGGAGACGGCTCCCAGCGGCACCATCAACGAGGTGGACGTGTGGAACAAGGGCAAGGAATTCCGCGCCCAGCAGGACCTGTACTGCGAGGACAGCTTTGCCATGATCTGCGGCTACAAGGAGCATGGCGCCATCGTCCACTATGAGGCGACCGACGAGAGCGCATCGACGCTGCACGGCGAGGGCATCCTGCTGGTGGACAGCGGCGCACAATACCTGGACGGCACCACCGACATCACCCGCACCATCACCCTGGGCAACCCCACGGCCCAAGAGAAGCACGACTTCACCCTCGTGCTCAAGGGACACCTGGCCCTGCAACGCGCCAAGTTCCCCGTGGGCACCACCGGCTGCCAGCTCGACGTGCTGGCCCGCATGCCGCTGTGGCAGGAGGCCATGACCTATGGTCACGGCACGGGACACGGCGTCGGGCACTTCCTGGGCTGCCACGAGGGACCGCAGAGCATCCGCACCAACCTGGTTGACGTCAAGCTGCTGCCCGGCATGATCACCAGCAACGAGCCGGGCCTGTACAAGACCGGCCAATATGGCATCCGCACCGAGAACCTGCTGCTCACCGTCGAGGCCGAGAAGACCGAAGACTTCGGCAACTTCTTGACCTTCGAGCCGTTGACGCTGTTCCCCTATGACCTGGAACTGATTGATCGCTCGATGCTCTCGGCCGAAGAAATCGCCCAGATCAACGACTACCACCGCATGGTGCGCGAGCGCATCACCCCGCTACTCAATGCCGACGAAGCCGCCTGGCTCGCCAGCAAGACCCGCGAAATCAACTAAAAACTATCAGGGGTCTTTAAGGACCTTAAGGACTTTAAAGACCTTAAAGACCCTAACATTTATTATCAGAAAAACTATACAATGGCTATCATCAAGAAAGTTAGGGGCTACGAGCCCAA
>JAFTFA010000091.1 GCA_017449785.1 Muribaculaceae bacterium
CGACCAATGGTGTTTACGTCTGTGACGCTATGGGTCAGCGCGTGAGCGAGGACCTCTATCGTGGCGGTCACAGCTGGGGCAGCAACTACCGCATGGCCGTTGACGCCCAGGGTAAACTCTATGTTCCCGATTGGGACGATGGCGCATCCGGCGTTTATATCGCTGATCCTACCGATATGGCAGGTACCTGGACCGAATTCTTTGTCGGCACGCGCGCCAGCAGCGGTCTGATTACCAACAATGGCGTGAACGTGGGCTCGTCAACGCCTGGCGTTGCCATTGGCGGCAAGGGTGCTGATACCAAGCTGTATGTCTATCTTGAGGACTTCGGCAACGGTGTCGGTGTTTACAATATCGGCCAGGAAGATGGCAGCGTGGTGGATACCTGGGCTACGGCTCCCAACCAGTACTTTGACATCGGCGCATGGCAGCTCAACACCAACGGTAACGTTGTTGCCGATGCCGGTGGCCGTGGCGTTTGGGTAGCTCAGTATCGCAGTGCAGGCAATAATGCGGCTGGCGTTCCCTCGTTGATGTTTGTGGATAAGGACGGCAATGTCACCTTCAACTCGGGCCGTGCTCCCTACAACGAGATGCTCAACGGCAGTGAACGTGCAGGCTTTGCCGTGAACGATGCTGCCGACATGCTCGTCATCAACGACGGCAGCGGCATCCTCCAGTTCTTTGACTTGACCTGGGACGGCACAACTCCCGTCATCGCTCCCAAGTACTCGTACAGGGCCGATGCCCGCAACAGTGCCGGTTCGATCTTCCAGATGGCATTTGACTATGCAGGCAACCTCGTGTGCGCCGGTAGCAATATCGGCATCTACTCACTTCCCACCACCGAGAACGTCCACACCACACCCGCTTGTGGCGACTTCAAGGTGATAGTCATCCCGACGGCAGTGAACGAGACCAACGTGGCCAAGACGATCGTCAGCGAGCGTTACTACGACATCCGCGGCATCGAGTATCGTCAGCCTGTCGAGGGCGTGAACATCGTTGTACGCACCTACAGTGACGGCACGACCCAGAGCGTGAAGGTCATCAAGTAAACTGACAGCCAGGGAAGCGAATCACTTCGTTTTCCCATGCTTGTCCCGACAACGGGCGGCCCGTGAATTGTCATGGGCCGCTTGTTGTATCTGGGGCCATAATGATTGCGGGTTTTGAAAAAATAGATTATCTTTGCGACATCCTAACTGACAGTAAATAACCAATTATTATCCTTAACAGAGAATCATGTACACGAGACGATTACTGATTTCTTGCCTGACGGCGGCCCTGGCCGTGCTGGCTGCAATGGCGCTGGACCAGCGTGCCGATTATCGCGTGGTGCCCTTGCCCGATGCCATCAACGGCATCAAGAGTGCCGACTTCAAGCTCACTGAGGCTTGCCTGATCAACTACCCGACGGCCAACCGCGACATGGAACGCAATGCCGCGATGCTGAGCGAGTATGTCGAGGAATTGACGGGAATGCACCTGAGCACCCGTCCCACGGTCAACGCCAAGGACCGCCCGGGGAACGTCACCCTGCTCATCGACCCCAAGGCGGTGGCCCATGACGAGGGCTACCGCATCCTGGTCACTGCCCGTGGCGTCGAGATCAGCGGCAGGACCCCGGCGGGCGTCTTCCAGGGCATCCAGGTGCTGCGCAAGTCGCTGCCCGTGGGCCCCGCCGCGATGGTCGCCCTGCCGGCGGCCCAGGTCGAGGGGCAGCCGCGATTCGGCTACCGGGGCATGCACCTGGACTGTGCGCGCCACTTCTTCGGCGTCCCGGCCGTCAAGCGCTATCTCGACATCATGGCCCTGCACGGCATGAACCAGCTGCACTGGCACCTGACCGACGACCAGGGATGGCGCATCGAGATCAAGAAGTATCCCCGCCTGGCCGAGGTGGGCGGCTGGCGCAACGGCACGACGCTGGGCCACAATTCGCCCGTCAACGACGGCATCCGCTATGGCGGCTATTATACCCAGGACGAGATACGCGACATCGTGCGCTATGCCGCCGACCGCTACATCACCGTCATCCCCGAAGTGGACATGCCGGGGCACATGCTCGCTGCCCTGACGGCCTATCCCGAGCTGGGCTGCACGGGCGGCCCCTATGAGGTGTGGGGCCTGTGGGGCGTTGCCGACGACGTGCTGTGCGTCGGCCGTGACCACACGCTGCAGTTTATCCGCGACGTGCTCGACGAGGTGATGCAGCTCTTCCCGGGCGAGTATATCCACATCGGCGGCGACGAGTCGCCCCGCGTGAGGTGGCAGCAGTGCCCGCGCTGCCAGCAGCGCATCGCCGACGAGGGCCTCCAGTCCCGTGACGGGCGGCAGGGGGCCGAGGCGCGCCTGCAGGGCTGGTTCACCACCCGCGTGCAGCGCTACCTGGCCCAGCACGGGAGGCGCATCATCGGCTGGGACGAGCTCCTGGGCTGTGACGTGGACACCACGGCCACGATCATGTCCTGGACGGGGGCCGAGCCCGGGGCCAGGGGGGCGATGCTGGGCCACGACGTGATCATGACGCCCAACACGCCGCTCTACTTCGACCACTACCAGTCGCGCGAGACGTGGAACGAGCCGACGGCCTTCGGCGGCCTCGCCACGTTGAGGATGGTCTATGAGTTCGAGCCCGTGGCGGCCCACTTGACGGGGGCGGCGCGCGGCCACATCCTGGGCGCCCAGGCCAACCTGTGGACCGAGTACATCACCTGTGAGCCCCAGGCCCAGTACATGGTGCTGCCCCGCATGGCGGCCCTGGCCGAACTGCTGTGGATGCGGCCCGAGGCGAGGGACTATGCCGACTTCATGGCTCGGCTGCCGCGGCTGGTGGAGGTGTACAGGCTCCACGGCTGGACCTATCGCGCCCGTAGCCTCAACCCCGACGAAGAGAAAGACAAAAATTGAGGCCCTCTTGTCGCAAATGCTCTATTCACCGAAACATCTGCTAAATGATCCTATCATAAACAATTAAATTTCTGTTGATTAACATTTTAGGCGACACTATAGAAGTTGCCCCAAATCCCGTAGGGTTAGGGGCGACTTCTATATTAATACAAAATATTTTTTGCTGAGTTATTGCTGTTCCGGGAAAAAGCAGTACCTTTGCGGCGTAAAAAATTGATGGTAATCGGTGAGGCCCCGTGCCGCGCCGATGCAAGGGAACCCGGTGAGATTCCGGGACTGTACCTGCAGCTGTAATCCCCTCCTCCCTCTACACAGAGAGAGAAAAACAGGTTCTGCTTACTGAATGTCACTGGCCGCGGACATGGCTGGGAAGGCAAAGCAGACCGGGGAAAAGTCAGAAGACCTGCCATCGTTGAAAAAACAATAGTACGTTCACTCAGGAACAGGTGTGACGGAAAGCAAATGAAGAAAAGAAAAAGACTGACGGCAGCAGTGCTGGCTTTATGCACGTTTGCGGCTGTCAATGCACAGAATGACATCTGGCGGCAGGATAGTCTGCAAGAAGTGGTTGTAACGGGTACTGGTACGCAGCACCTGCTGAAAGATGCGCCCGTACAGACCGAAGTAATCACCAGCAAGATGCTGCGCAATTATGCGGGCAAGAGCATCGAGGACATCCTGGGCGGCCTGACGGCGTCGTTTGCCTTTAACCAGGACGACATGGGCTCGCAGATGCAGCTGAATGGCCTGGGCAATAGCTATATCTTGATTTTGATCGACGGCAAGCGCATCCATGGCGACGTGGGTGGGCAGAATGACTTGTCGCTCATCGACCCCCAGAATATCGAGAAGATCGAGATCGTGAAGGGTGCATCGAGTGCTCTCTACGGCTCGGATGCCATCGCCGGAGTGGTGAACATCATCACCAAGAAGCACCGCGAGGAAGGATTGTTGATTGAGAACACGACGCGCGTGGGCAGCTATGGTGACGTGCGTCAACACAACGGTCTGGCATTGAACTACGGCAAGTTCAGCAGCTATACCAACTTCCAGCTGCAGCACAGCGACGGCTGGCAGAACACTGCGGTGGAGCATACCGAGGGCTCGGAGCCGCCCATCACCGACTCGCGCAACAAAACTGTGAACCGCCATACCAACTGGCAGATAGCAGAAAGGCTGACCTATCAGCCGACCAAGAATCTGGAACTCTATGCCGACGGTAGCACCTACTGGAAGCGCATATATCGCGTGAGCGGCCGCCATCCCCACTACGATGTCAAGACCTGGGACATGGAATACCACAACGGGGCCGCATCTATAGGCGGCAAGTGGAACCGATCCAAGACCGACTATATCTCGCTGAACGTGGACTGGAACCGTCATGCCTACTATTACTACTACACCGCCACGACGCTGGTCGAGGACTACGACAAGAGCGCGGGCACGCCCTATTACCCGTATTTCCCTTACTTGCCCGACCAGAAGGAGCTGCAGAGCGACCAGCAGCGCACGATGGCCGCGCTCAAGGGCGTGTTCACCCTGCCGCTGGAAAATCGCCTGAGCACCGGCGTGGAGTATCGCTATGACTGGCTGCATGCACCCACGCGCGTGAAGGGAGGCAAGGCCAGTGACTGGACGGCGGCAGTGTATGTCCAGGATGAATTCACACTCATCCCTAACGTGAACTTCACTGCGGGACTGCGCCTGAACCAGAACCAGGAATTCGGCACCCGCTTGACGCCCAAGCTCTCGGCCATGTGGAAGATCGGCTACCCCTGGCGGTTGCGCGCCACGTGGAGCCAGGGCTTCAAGACGCCTGCCATCAGGGAACTGTTCTACCGCTACGTGCGCCAGATGAGCGGCACCTACCTCTACCTGGGCAATACAGGGCTCAAGCCGCAGTCGAGCAACTATTTCTCGATCAGCGGCGAGTATGGCTGGCGAGGACTCAGCGTCACCGTTACGGGCTACTACAACAAGGTCAAGGACATGATAGCGCTGGTGACCATCCCCAACTATCAGGCCCCCGACGAGTATATCATCCAGTATGACCCGGTGAAGACCCGCCAGTACCAGAACATCGAGGACGCCCGCACGGCTGGCGTGGACGTGAACATCAATTACCAGTGGCGGGAATTTGCCTTAGGCATCGGCTACAGCTACCTGGATACCGACGCCAACCAGTATGATACCACCCACGAGAAGATGCGTCGCGTCACCATCGACGGCACGGCCCACCACAAGGGCAACTGCTATGTGACCTGGGGGCACCGCTTCTCGGCCGACTATCGGCTGGGCCTGGGCGTGTATGGCCGCATGTCGAGCACCCGGTTCTACCAGGATGACGGCAATGGCAAGGGCTACCAGACGTGGAGGCTGTCCACCACGCATGAACTGGGCCACTTTAAAGCGACCACATGGCGCGTCGAGGCAGGCGTGGACAACATCTTCAACTACTGTGACCGCACGCCCCACGGCCTGCACCTGGGAACGACCACCCCGGGCCGCACTGGATATGTCTCATTGACAGTGCGATTCAACCAAGGAAAGAAACTCAAGAACACCTATAAGTCTAACTTTAATTCAAAACAACAAAACAATGAAGAAGATTAAATCATTGATGATTGCCATGATGGCAATCTGCCTGAGCCTGGGCTTCACTTCTTGCAACGATGACAAGGACGAACCCATCGAGAACAACTACACCATCTACCAGAAAGCCGTTAACGAGACCGTCAAGTCCCAGAAGAAGAACAACAAGGCCATCCTGCTGGTCGCCTTCGGCTCGACCTGGGAGCAGGCCTACGACGCCTTTGACGCCACCGTAGCCGCCTACAAGCAGGCATTCCCCGGCTATGACGTTTATCTGTCCTTCTCGTCGGCCATCTGCATCAACCGCGCCGCCGCCGGTGAGAACGTTGATCCCCGCAATTTCTATGCTCCCCCCTTCTGGCTCAACGCCTTTGCCCAGGACGGCGTGAAGTACAGCGAGATCGTTGTTCAATCCCTGCAGGTGATTCCCGGTGAGGAATATACCCGCGTGATCAACTACATCAAGGACTTTGCCAACAATTCCACCGGCGACATCGACGACAATTACCTGGCCAGCGTGACCCTGAAGCTGGGCGTGCCCCTGCTGCAGGACCGTGATGCAGACGTGAACCTCGTTGCCAGCGAGCTCAACAAGCTCTACAGCAAGCAGGCCAGTGAGGGCGTTGTAGCCTTTATGGGCCACGGCAACCCCGACTCCTATGATACTTACAAGGCCAACATCCGCTACACCCAGCTCGAAGAGGCCCTCCAGCAGTTCAACAGCCACTATTTCGTGGGTACCGTTGACATGATGGGCAACTTCAAGACCAACGTGTATGCCCGTATGCTGGCTGCCGGCATCACCAGCGGTAAGGTATATTGCCACCCGCTGATGTCGATCGACGGTGACCACGGCCACAACGACATGGCCGGTGACGATGACGACAACTGGGACGGCGTGAAGTTCACCCCCAACGACGAGGGCGAGGTCGAAGATACCTCCTGGAAGATGTATTTCCAGCACATGGGATATGAGTGCAACAACTCGACGATGATCGAGAAAGGCCTGCTCGAATTGCCCACGGTGCGTCAAGTGTGGATGAACCACACCCAGGATGCCATCAACGGCGAGCCTCTGGACTTCTACCACAGCAAGAATCCCGAATAATTCTGAACAAGCTAAATGTCTAAAAAGTTAATATTATTATTGTCTGTGGCACTCCTCTCGGGGAGTGTCACTTTCTCCCAAATCCACAAGATGGAGCGCCCCGACACTTCGTTGACGGAGCGTTATTATACTTTAAATCCAGTGGTAGTGACCGGATCGGGCCACCACCAGCGCCTGAAATCCACCGCTACCCCCGTCCATGTGCTCAGTAGCCGAGAAATCAAGGAACAAGGCATTACCACCCTGGACGGGGCCTTGACCCGCATGATGCCCCAGGTGTCGATGTCGCCCAACTCGATGGGTACGTTCCTGCGGCTGAACGGGCTGGGAAACAAGTATATCCTTATCTTGATCAATGGTCAGAAGGTGACAGGTGACATTTCCAATAATGTCGATCTGAACCGCATCAACATGGCTCGCGTCAAGCGTATCGAGGTGCTTGACGGTGCGGCATCGTCCCTTTATGGCTCGGATGCCATTGCCGGCGTCATCAACATCATTACCGACCAGCCCACCCGCGACCTGGTGAGTGTTACCAGTGACACCCGCGTGTCGGGCCACGGCCAGTTGACCGAGAATATCGCCCTGGACATCTACAAGAACGGTTTCGGGTCCTACACGTCGTTCTCGCGCGACCAGGCCGACAGTTACCGCATCAACGATGTGGAATATGTCAAGGGGTCGGACACCGAAACCCAGCCGACAATAGCCCCCTTATTCACGGGCTACCGCTCCAACCTCGTCGGGCAGAAGTTCACCTATGCCCCCGATGAGCACCTGGCGCTGAATGCCGGCATCGACTATTCCTACAAGATCACCGACCGCCCCGACACCCGCAAGGACATCACGGGCGGTACCGACTATGAGATGCGCTATAAGGGCCTGCGGTGGAACGTGGGCGGTATCTACAAGTTTACCAGCCGCAACTCGTTGCAGGCCGATTTCACTGTGGACCGCTTCCGCTACGGCAAGCAGTATGACGTGGCTACCAAGACCTATGCCATCGACGACTATGTGCAATCCAAGAAGCAGCGCTCGATGGAAGCCCAGTTGAAGGCCATCCTGGGGCTGATGAAGAACTCGACGACCGTTCTGGGGGCCGATTGGCGCAAGGATTATCTCACCGCCACGTCGGGCAACATCCACCAGAACGCCTACACGGCCGCCGCCTTTGCCCAGCACGAGATGACATTCTTTGATCGCTTGACGGCCACGGTGGGCCTGCGCTTGACCTACCACGAGACATTCAACTGGCATCTCACGCCCAAGGCCACGCTGATGTATGCGCCCGGCAACTTCCGCGTGCGCGCCACCTACTCGGCCGGTTTTCGCGCCCCGGGTCTCGATGAGTTGTACTATCATTACTTCTCGGTCAACCGCGGCAAGGCTCAGATCATCTTCGGCAATCAGGAACTCAAACCCGAGAAAAGCAACTACTTCTCGCTCAATGCCGAATATCGCACCAACCTCATTGCCGTGAGCGTGACGGGCTACATGAACCGCATCAACGACATGGTCATCAGGCAGAACATCGACGTGGATGCCGCCTCGCTGGCGATGCTCCAGGCCGAATTTCCCGAGATGACTGCCGACCAGGCCCAAAAGCTGGAGCGTTATTCGCTCTACAAGAACAGTGACAAGGGCGACGTCAAGGGCGTTCAGGTCAATGTGTCGGCCAATCTGTTCCAGGGCTTCAACCTGTCGGCCAACTATGTTTACACCTATGCCCGTTCTTACAGTGATGAGAAATGGACACCGCTGGAACGCAGTTTCCGCCATGCAGCCACTGTCGCTGCCAACTATTATCACCGTTGGGGCAACTACGGGCTCAATGTGAACATCAACGGCCGCTTGCAGTCCAAGACCTACTATCCCGACTATGAGGATGCGCCAGGCTATGGCATATGGAACCTGAACACGAGTCACTCGTTTGATGGCTTGAAGCATCTGTACCTGGAGCCGAGCATCGGTATCGATAACATCTTTGACAAGGTGGATCGCCGCATTGACTCGTCAAGGCGCAAGTATGCACTGTATTCACCGGGCCGTATGCTTGTTATCGGATTGAAATTGAAAATCAAGTAACCTTATATTTATAGATGGAGGTTTATCGTGAGATACGCCTCCATTTCCTTTTCTTTTTGTAATTTTGCAACTGTTATGGGTAAAATCATTGTTGCAGGCATTGGGCCTGGCTGTCCCTCAGATATCACCCCAGCAGTGCTCGATGCCGTGCGCGGGGCCGATGCCATTGTGGGATACAAATATTACTTCCAGTTTATCGAACAATATGTCCGAGACGGTGCCGAGTGCATCGACACGGGCATGAAACGTGAGCGCGATCGTGCCCAGCAGGCGTTTGAGCTGGCCGAACAGGGAAAAACTGTCGTGGTGATCTCGTCGGGTGACGCAAGCATCTATGGAATGACCCCGCTCATCTATGAAATGAAGCGAGAGCGGCATAGCGATGTCGAAATCGTTTCATTACCTGGCATATCGGCGTTCCAGAAGGCGTCGTCACTGCTTGGTGCCCCCATCGGTCATGACCTGTGCATCATTTCGTTGAGCGACTTGATGACACCCTGGGAGGTCATCGAGCGTCGCATCAAGGCAGCTGCCATTGGCGACTTTGTCACCGCCATCTATAATCCCCGGTCCAATGGCCGCTACTGGCAGCTGCACCGCCTGGTAGAGCTGTTCTTGGAGCAGCGATCGGCCCTGACGCCAGTGGGCTATGTCAGGCAGGCAGGCCGGGACGGGCAGGACGTCAAGGTGACCACGCTGGGCGAGTTTGACCCCGAGGAGGTAGACATGTTCACCGTTGTGATCATCGGCAACTCCCAGTCACGCATCAGCCATGACGGCATGATCATCACCCCCCGGGGATATTATCGAGAGCAACAAGGCCAGGACACCAAGCCCGGCCAGCAGATCATGATCGAGTCCTTCAACACCATCGAGAAGGAATTGCATGACAGGGACATCCCGCTGGACCGCAAGTGGGCACTGCTGCACGCCATCCACACGACGGCCGACTTTGACATGGAGCGCATCCTCTACACCGATGACCATGCAGTGGAGACCCTCTATCACCAAGTGGCCAGCGGCGAGATCAAAACCATCGTGACCGATGTGACGATGGTGACGAGCGGCATCCGCAAGGGCGCATTGGCCCGGCTGGGCATTGAGGCGAAATGCTACCTGGGTGATCCACGGGTGGCCGAGATGGCTGCCTCGCTGGGCATCACGCGCACCCAGGTGGGCATCAGGCTTGCTGTCGAGGAGCACCCCGAGGGGGCATTGTTCGCCTTCGGCAACGCCCCGACAGCGTTGATGGAACTGTGTGACCTCATCCGCAAGGGCAAGGCGCATCCCGCCGGCATCATTGCCGCGCCTGTAGGCTTTGTACACGTGTGCGAGTCCAAGCACATGGTCAAGTCCTTCAAGAGTATCCCCAAAATCATCGTTGAGGGTCGTAAGGGCGGCAGCAATCTCGCCGCGACGCTGTGCAATGCCATCCTGTGCTATGATGATGCAGAGCAGCTCAAGCCGGGACGCGACCTCTGAATTGTTAATAGAGAGTAATCATAGCTGGCTTCGGCCGATATAGTATATTGGAACAGATGAAGTTTTATGTGATAGGTATCAGCGACGCACCCCGGCCTTATTTACCTCCTGAGGTGATAAGAATCATTTGTCAAGGGCGCATTTTCTCGGGCGGCAAGCGCCACCATGCACTTGTAGCGCCCTATATCCCCGATGGGGCAGTGTGGATCGACATCACCACGCCTCTGGATGCTGTTTTTGAGCAATATCATGACGAGGTAATCGTGTTTGCCAGCGGTGATCCGTTATTCTTCGGTTTTGTGGGCACCATCAGGCGCAAGATGCCTGATGCCGAAGTCGTCATCTATCCCACGTTCAACTCCTTGCAGATGCTGGCACACCGCCTGGTGATGCCCTATCACGACATGCGTATCGTCTCGCTCACGGGACGGCCCTGGCCGGAGTTTGACAAGGCGTTGATTGAACGGGTGGGGAAAATCGGTGTCCTCACCGACCGAGAGCACACCCCTGCTGCTATCGCCCGCCGAATGCTCGACTATGGATACGGCAACTACATGATGCACGTGGGCGAGCACCTGGGCAATCCCGAGAAGGAGCAAATCCGGTCACTGACGCTTGACGAGGCCGCTGGACGTGAATTTGAATATCCCAATTGCTTGATCTTGTGCGGCCACGCCCAGGCGAGACCATTCGGTATCCCCGAGAGCGAATTTGCCTTGCTCCATGGCCGTGAGAAGATGATTACCAAGGCCCCGATACGCCTGTTGACGTTACAAGCCCTGGACTTGCCGCAGAAAAGTGTCCTTTGGGATGTCGGATTCTGCACGGGCAGCGTGTCTATCGAGGCGAGGCTGCAATTCCCGCATCTACATGTAGAGGCATTTGAAATCAGGCCCGAATGTGAGGCCTTGATACAGGAGAACAGTAGACGCTTCGGTGTCCCAGGCATCAATTGGCACATCGGCGATTTTCTTCAAGCAGACATTGAAAACCTGCCGCGACCAGATGCTGTTTTCATCGGCGGGCACGGAGGCCACCTGAAACAAATCATGGAAAAAGTGCTGGACGTGCTGACCGATGACGGTGTCATCGTGATGAACAGCGTCACCGCTCCTGCCGTGCACACCGATAGCCAAATGCTGTTTAACGAGGCGTGTGACGAGCTGGGCCTGACACAAGAGCCGCCCACACGCATTATCGTGAATGACAATAACCCGATCGAGATACTGAAATGCAAAAGATAGCCATTATTAACATCAGTGAGGAGAGCCGCCAGATGGGTCTCACGCTCGAAATAGACTTGCAGGCTCATCCCATTAATCGCGCCGAGGTGGGCAAACGATGGAAAGAATTTGATGCCTTCATCTTCATCGGCGCTATGGGCATCTGTGTTCGCACCATTGCACCTTTTATCAAAGACAAGCACGAGGATCCTGCTGTAATCTGCGTGGATAGCATGGGAAATCATGTCGTGTCGGTGCTGTCGGGGCACGTGGGGGGAGCAAACGACTTGACGCGCCGTGTAGCTGCTGTGCTCGGCGCCGAACCCGTGGTGACGACATTGAGCGACAATGCCGGACTGTGGGCTCTGGACACCCTGGAAGAACGCTTTAACTGGCCGATTGCCAGCGATGATGACATGAATGCCTGTATCTTCGCCTTTGTCAACCGCAAGCCGACAGCCTTATTCATGGAGGTGCGCGATGAGGGCACCGATTATCTGGAAAAGACCCTGCCCGACCATGTGACCATCATCAACGACCTCCAGGAGGCAGATCCCAATAAATATCGGCTCCTCATCATGGTAACGCCATTCCGCCGCAATGCCCCAGCCGGTATGCTGTCATTGCATTATGTCCCCATGGTCGGAACAGTCGGATTCGGGTTGGCTCATCACCCCGATAACTACAAGTTCATTTATGACCAAATGGACGAGGCCTTGGCCCAATGGGGCATCCTGCCGTGTGCATGCCGTTACTGCACAATCGATGTCAAAGCCGACGAACCGTTTGTACAACTATTAAGAGACGGGTATAACGAGGAAGTAGAGTTCTTCACCGCCGAGCAGTTGGCGTCCGTAGAAGTACCCAACCCGAGTACCACCGTGGCTAAACATGTGGGAACGCCTAGCGTGTGTGAGGCTGCAGCCATCCTCGGCTCCAATCATGGCGAACTGATTGTTCCCAAGATCAAGGGCAAAAATTTCACAGTGGCACTAGCTATCGAGCATTGCCACCTGAGAGGTCAGCAGGGTCATATTGAAATTGTGGGCGCCGGGCCTGGTGATCCCGACCTGGTATCGGTGCGCGGCCGCAAAATGCTGGAGCGTGCCGACCTCATCCTGTATGCGGGTTCACTCGTGCCGCGTGAACTGACGTTATGTGCCAAGGCTGGAGCTGTCGTGCGCAGTTCGGCGAGCATGAACCTGGAGGAGCAGTGCGAGCTGATGAAGGAGTTCTATGATAAGGGTAAATTCATTGTGCGCCTGCACACGGGCGACCCGTGCATCTTCGGGGCTATCCAGGAGCAGATGGCATTTTTTGACCAGCACAACATGCGTTACCACATCACGCCGGGCATCTCGTCGTTCCTGGCAGCAGCCGCTGAGTTGAGGAGCCAGTTCACCATCCCCGAGCGCACTCAAACAATCATCCTGACCCGTGGAGAGGGCCGCACGCCCATGCCCGAGAAGGAACAACTGCATCTGCTGGCCCGCAGCCAGAGCACGATGTGTATCTTCTTGAGTGCCGCAATCGTGGATGACGTGCAACGAGAATTGATGATGGAGTATCCCGAGGACACCCCAGTTGCCGCTTGCTATCACCTCACTTGGCCCGACCAGCGCATCTACCGTGGCGTGTTGAAGGACCTGGCCAAGCTGGTCCATGACAATAATCTGACCCTCACGACGATGCTCGTCGTCGGTGAGGCCATTGACAACCGTAAAGGTTTGTCAGAACTTTACAACAAGCATTTTACCCACCTTTTCCGTAAGGGCGACGCATGATTCTTGTCTATGGCGGAACGACTGAGGGCCGCAATGCGGCAAGGGCGCTTGATGAGTCAGGCGCTACCTACTGGTATTCTACCCGTGGAGATTTCCAGGACATCCAGTTGGCTCATGGCATCAGGCTCACAGGGACAATGGATGTGCCCGCTATAGAATCGTTTTGCCGCGAAAACGAGATTCGGCTGCTGGTCGATGCTGCTCATCCGTTTGCCGTGAATCTACACCAGAACATCGTCGATGTCGCATCAAGAATTGACATTCCCGTCATCCGTTATGACCGTATCTATCCACCCCATGACAATGACCTCGTTTGGTGCCGGGATTTTGACGATGCCATCAAGCAACTAAACGAACGCGGTATTGACAAATTGCTGGCACTCACCGGGGTAAATACCATTACCAAGTTGCAAAATTATTGGCGGCAACATGAATGCTGGTTCCGAATCTTGAATCGGGAATCCTCGGAGCACATGGCTCAGAAGGCAGGGTTCCCGGCCGACCATCTTGTTTACTACGATCAAGATGGCACTGCATCATTGTTGTCTCAACTTCAACCGCAGGCCATCATGACCAAGGAGAGTGGCACCAGCGGCGGTTTTGTTGAGAAAGTTGAAGCCGCCAGGAATGCAGGTGTCCAAGTGTTTGTTGTCATGCGACCCCGATACCCTGTCGCACAAGGGTTGACGATTGAGCACGTTAATGGCCCTTATGGCCTGCGCCGCGCTGTTGAGCGTCTGTTGCCTGATTTCTACCCCCTGCACAGCGTATTGACTACCGGCACATGTGCCACGGCGGCCGCGATTGCCGCAACCAGACGTCTGATGACAGGTGAGACGCCGACAGAGGTTCCCGTAGTCCTGCCCGACGGCGAGACAATCCATGTCCCGGTGCAGTATGGTGTCGACTATGCATCGGTCATCAAGGTTTCGGGCGATGACCCCGACGTGACCAACGGCATTGAAATACGCGCCCATGTTGAACAGAGCGACACATTTGTAATCCATGGTGGTGAAGGAGTGGGACGATTCACGGTCCCGGGCTTTGATTTCCCGCCTGGCGAGTCCGCCATCAACAAGGCACCGCGCCAGATGATGCGTGACAACATCCGTGAGAATGTCAGCATCACCATTTCAGTACCTGAAGGCGCCGGGATTGCACGTCGCACATTCAATCCACGCCTAGGAATTGAAGGCGGCATCAGCATCATCGGCGTTTCGGGCATCGTCAAGCCGTTCAGCGAGGAAGCGTTTATCGAAAGCATCCGCAAGTGCATGCAGGTCGCCAAGGCTTCAGGCAGCGACCGTGTGGTCATTAATAGCGGCGGCAAGAGTGAGCGCTTTGTAA
>JAFTFA010000092.1 GCA_017449785.1 Muribaculaceae bacterium
GTCGACCTAATGCAAATCAGGAGCATGTCGTTCAGCCGTCCTGAACACACCCGCATATTCCAGGAAAAGAACCTCTCCTATTCATTTGTCGATGAGAAAAAGGACATCATGTACTTCTCCTCACAGATGATCATGGACCATGACGCACTCAAGTACATGTATGACAACGGATGGGATTACAAGTGGAGCCTGCAGAATGTTTATCGTGCCATGGTTGGTGGCGACATGCCTACCGATCCTGTTGAAGCCATTGACAAGATTCCATCGTTCAGCGGAGAGTTTGAGAAGATGCTGCCGGAAATGAAGAAAAACAAGTCCAAGAACCTGATCATCGACTTGAGACAGAACAGCGGCGGCTTCACACCCATCACCCTGGCTACACTCTACCAGATGTGGGGAGACCGGTACTTGAAGGAACAGAGTAATTGGGGAACCAGTGGTGCCCAAATGATTTCACCGCTGTTGCTCAAGAAGAACAATGCTTCGCTCGAGGATTTCAATGCCCAGAGGCACAGCGACTACCAGCTCGGCGACTACGCATTTGAAGACGACGAGACCATCCAGGGCGAAATTACCGATGAAGCGCGCAACGAATTCATTTCCAATTGCATGAGCAGTGTAAAGGACAAACTCATGGCACAGAAGGGCAAACCCGTCTATACTCCTGAGCACGTCTATGTGATCACCGATGCCTCCACATTCAGTGCCGCGTTCCACTACGCTTTCTTCCTGTCCAAGATGGGAGCTACAGTTGTGGGAGTTTCCAGCAAGCAGGCACCCAATACCTACATGGAGATGACCCCGCTGGAGTTGCCGCGCACCAAACTGCAAGGATCAATCTCAAACGCCCTGCAACTGTTCCTCCCCATTGACGACCCGCGCGCCAAGCAATTCACTCCCGACCTGGCACCCACCTATGAAGACCTGAAGCGTTACAACTTTGATGACAACGCCATTCCCCTCTACCTGATTGACATCATCAACGGCAAGAGCAAGGGAAAATAACCGTAAAGGACTACGAATTACGCGCAATTTAGTCATTCGCGTAATTCGTAGTTTCTCATTCAGATTTTTCAGAATATTCTGTTGTTTATTCCATGGGGCGCAGGGTGACGACCCGTGGGCGGTCATCGGGGTTGACGATGCGGGCCAGGTAGTGGCGGACGCGGTTACCTTGACTGTCGGTCAAGAGACGTGCGGCGGGCAGGAATACTGCTTTGCCGCCGTCCATCACCAGGCGCGCCGACTTGTTGCCCCGCTTGTCCTTGAACTCGGTAGTGAGCGTCAATGCGACTTCGGGAAGGTCATGGTAGAGGAATTCGTCAAGCACTGCAATCGACTGCTGATACAAGGCACGGTTGTCGCGCAGGGGTTGCGTGTCGGCAGGAACGCTGTGGCGCAGTCGCTGGTAAAAGTCGCTCAGGTGCCAGCCGTTACGGGTGTAGATGTCACGATACTGGCGCAGTTCACAAGCAGCCTGGGGATACAAGCCCTCCTTGATGAGCAGTTGGGCAAGGCCCAGGTGGAGTCGCCCGGTCTTGTTCACGTCGCGCTGCAGTAGCAAGGCCTTGCACAAGGCCGCCTTGCGTTGTTCAGGGTTGGTCAAGAGCGCAGCGAGGTCGCTCCAGACGTAGGATTGGCCCGTGATGAGTGCCAGTTTCTTGTAGGCCTTGACAGCCTTGGCCTTGCGGCCCGATGCGGCATACAGGCGCGCGAGATAGTACTTGTAGAGGCTCTGGGTGGGATATTGCTTGATGGCCTTGACCAACAGCGGTTCAAAGTCGGGATTGAATTCTTTGGCGCGGGATTCATGCAATTCCTTGGCATAGAGACGAATGGCATGTTCGGCCACCGAGACAAAGGTCACAACGCCGTCCCTACCCTCTTTTTTGTCCTGTTGCCAGTCCTCGTCAGTAAGGTTGGTCATACCCCACATCTCAAAGAACCTGCCGAACTTGAATTCGGCATCACGCGCCTTGAGGCGGGTGGCCATCAACAGGATGCGCGAGTGCAATCGAGACGGCTTCTCGACATCAAGGGCAAGATAGGCAGCCAAAGCCTGACGCGCCTCCAGAGACTGCATGGTCAACTGCTCGTGGCGCACATGGTAATAGATCACCCAGGCAAACGAATTGTGCAGTCTGTCAGGCAGATTTCCCTCTTTCCAAACGGGATAAAGTGCCTGATAGGCCTCTCTAGCACGCGTGTGATCCTTGATCCCGAGGTCTGCCAAGCTTTTCAGGCGGCTATATTCGGCTTTGTCCATGTCATTTACTTCACATTGATGTTGACGCTGGCTTTCATGCCCGTGGCTGGGTCCTTGACAGTGAGCGTCATCACACCAGGCTGCTTACCGGCCTGGCAGACGACAACCAGCTGGCCGTGGAAGAGGCTCATCTGGGGCTGGGTGAACGGCTCGATCGAGGTGGCATCACCGTTGCAAGCAGCACGGTAGGTTCCAGCGCCGGTAACGGTAAATTGCAAGCGGTTGGCTGCATCGGGACAGAGCGTGCCGCTCTTATCGACCAGGCTCACAGTGACGTAGGCCAGGTCATTGCCGTCGGCAGCGATGGTCTTGCGCTCGGGCTCCAGCAAGAGTTTCCTGGGCTTTCCTGCGGTCTTCACGATCTGCTGACCGGCCTTACGGCCCTGTTCATCATAGACCACCACCTTCAATTCGCCGGGTTGATAGACAACATCGCGCCAGCGCAGGCGGTAGCGGTCCAAGCGTGCAGTGTCACTCTTGGTAATGCGGCCCTGGCTCTTGCCGTTGACAAAGAGCTCTGCACTGGGATAGTCGGTATAGCAATAGACGGGCGTGACCTTGCCCTCGCGGCCGGGCCATGTCCAGTGCGGCAGCAGGTGGATAGTATGCTCGTCCTTATTCCAATGGCTGCGGTAGAGGTAGTAACGGTCCTTGGGCAGACCTGCGAGGTCACAGATGCCGAAGTAGCTGCTGCGTGAGGGCCAATATTCATCGTATGGCGTCGGTTCGCCCAGGTAGTCATAGCCAGTCCAGACAAACTCGCCCACCGTCCAGTCTCGGTCGTCCTGCATCTTCCAGTCGTCGTCGGGCAGATTGCTCCACCAGCAATACTCGACGTCATAGGAGGAGCACTGGCCGTCGGGGCGGGCCTTATTGGTAGCCACGGTGTCGGGGAAATAGTAGCAGCCGCGGCTGCTCACGGTCGAAGCCGTCTCGCTGCCCAGGATAAAGCCCTGGGGCAGACGCTCGATCATCTCGTCATACTTGTGGACACGATAATTGTAGCCGGGCACGTCGGCAACCTGGGCAAAGCCGCACCAGATGGTACCGTCGGGCTGATCCATGCCGCAGGTCACCATGCGCGAGGGGTCATACTTGTGGCACAGGGCGATGAGGTCCTTGTAACGCTGCACGCCCTCGGGCTTCCACTGCTCGGGAATCTCGTTGCCCACGCTCCACATGATGATGCTGGGGTGATTGCGGTGGTTGAGCACCAGGTTGCGGATGTCCTGCTGCCACCACTCGTCCCAATAGCGGCCATAACCGTTGCGCACCTTGGGCTCCCGCCAACCGTCGAAGCTCTCGGCCATGACCATCATGCCCAAGCTGTCACACACCTCCATCTGCCAGGTGGAGGGCATGTTGTGGCTGGTGCGGATGGCATCGGCTCCCATCTGCTTCATCATCTCGATCTGACGGATGAGCGCAGTCTTGTTGATTGCGGCGCCCAGCGGTCCCAGGTCGTGATGCAGACACACGCCCTTGATCTTGCGGCGCTCGCCGTTGAGCTGGAATCCGCCCTCTTTACTGAATGTGGCCGTGCGGATACCCACCTTGCGGCTCTGACGGTCCACCTCCTCGCCATTTCTCAGCAAGGTGGTGGTGATTGTGTAGAGATAAGGATGCTCGGGCAACCAGAGCGAAGCATTGGCCACGTGCATGACAGTGGCAAAATGGCCCTTACCGTCGGCACGGGTGTGATTCGAGGCCACGACGCGTCCGGCGGCATCGGCAAGGGTGATTTCCAGTTCATGGGAATCATCAATGATTGTCGCTGCATCAAGTTGGTGCTCAATCTGCAGGGTGGCATTCGGCCCGTCAATGCCCAGGGTGTGTACATACAGCCCCCAGGTGTCGAGCGCATCACGGTACTTGGTCATTACCAGTTGCACAGGGCGGTAGATGCCGCCACCAGGATACCAACGGTTGCTCTCCTCCAGGTTCTCGAGACGCACCTCGAGCGCGTTGGGCGTGCCGTCGTGGTGGATGAAGGGGGTTACATCGACGATAAAGGCGTTGTAACCGTAGGCCCAGTGGCCTGCCAACTGGCCGTTGACATAGACGTGGGGATCGGCCATGGCACCGTCAAATACGAGCTGAGCCCGCTCATAGTCGCGCGGCACGGCAAATGTGGTCTTGTAATATCCCTTGCCGATCCAGGGCAGCGCACCCGAGCGGCCCGACTTCTCGGTAGCCACATCCTCGCCGTTCTCCTTGATAGCGACGACCTGCAGGTCCCATTTCTTGTCAAACGGGCCGTCAATAGCCCAGTCATGGGGCACCGTCACTGCCTTCCACTGGATGTTGTCACGCGAGAACTGCCAACCCTCGCTCAAGTTAATCTCACGGTGGTTCTGAGCCACAACCGATGCTGCCACTAGCGCAGCCGCCAACAATATCTTTACTCTCATTTTGGTTGGTATCATTTTTCGTGGTTTGTTCAATTACTGATTCAGTTGCTGGTTGATGGAATTGATGTAATCCAGCAACTCGTCACGGCCACGGCCGTCCTCGCTCGAGGTCATGAAGACGGGGGGTAATTCTTCCCAGGTCTTGAGCAACTCGCGCTTGTAGTCGGCTACGGCGGAGGGGCCGGCAACCTTGCCGAGCTTGTCCATCTTGGTGAACACGATCGAGAATGGCACGCCGTGCTCGCCCAGCCACTCCATGAACTCGAGGTCAATCTTCTGCGGCTTGATGCGGCTGTCAACGAGGACAAACAGGTTGGTCATCTGCTCGCGGCCCAGCACATAGCCCTGGATCATGCGGCGCAACTGCTCACGGGATTCCTTGCTGCGCTTTGCAAAGCCATAGCCCGGAAGATCGACGATATACCACTCGCCATTGATAAGGAAGTGGTTGATGAGCAATGTCTTGCCTGGTGTGGCGCTGGTCTTGGCCAGGGCCTTGCGGCCGGTGAGCATGTTGATGAGCGACGACTTGCCGACATTGCTGCGGCCGATAAATGCATACTCGGGCAGCCGGGTGTCGGGACACTTGCGGTAGTCACTGTTACTGATTTGATATTCGGCAGACTTAATGATCATATTTCTTGATTGATTAGCGGTTAGTTCTCTTGTTCAGGCACATCAAGCGCTTCCAGATAAAAGGAGACAGGCCGGAAACCGTCGTTGCACGAGATCATGGCCGAGTGGGGATTCCTCATCCACCCGTCATAGAAATCGCCCTCGCCTCGAGCCAAGGCTTCGACAAAGGGTCGCATCGACTCCCACGCACTCTCGCAGAGTCCCTCGGGCCGTTGCCCGTCCACCGAGGTGAATACTTGCCCCACACGGATGTCGCAGGCATGCTCGATGGCGTTCTCATAGCGCGCCATGAGGTCGCGATACTCGGTCTGACGCATGGCCGTGATGCGCACGAGCCGCGAGGCTTGATGGTCCTGATGATGGTTCATGTGTGCAAA
>JAFTFA010000093.1 GCA_017449785.1 Muribaculaceae bacterium
GAGAAGTTAAGCCTCACCACGCCGATGGTACTGCGAAAGTGGGAGAGTAGGTAACCGCCCCCTATGAGGGAGTCGACCGGTAAGGTTGGCTCCCTCGTTTTTTTGTATCCTCATCGATGCAGGCCACAGGCCTGCAATACATCGACAACAAGGGCTGCAATACATCGATGACAGGTGGGGGGGATACATGGGCTTGTTGGTTGATAGGGGGGTATCAATAATGGGAGGGAAGAAAAAATTCTTTAAAGGTTTGCTTGCTCCGAAAAATAGTTATAACTTTGTAGATTGATTACAAGACGATGAGACGACTGGTTGTTATATTGGCATTTGTGCTCGCGCTGGGGTTTGGTAATGCTGCTCTGGCCGAGATTCAATGGCATGAAACCAATCGTGAGGTGCAAGGGAAGACATGGAACGATCCTCGCACGAGTGATGGCATCAAGATTTATGGCAGCAATGGCACCATCACGATTGTGACACCCATGCGCATCAATGTGCGCGTCTATACCATCCTCGGCCAGATGGTTTCGCAGGCTACGCTGCAACCTGGCACGAGCGAGCTGCGGCTGGGGTCGAGAGGCATCTTCCTGGTGAGGATCGGCAACTTGACGCAAAAGGTCGCGATCTAGACGGCTCATCGTTGACTGACGATTGACAATGATTTGACTAAAACCATTTAATAACCTTAACTAAACATTTAGTAATAGAGTATGACTAATTTAGAGAACATTGACTGGGCACATCTGCCTTTTGGTTACATGAAGACTGACTACAACGTGCGCTGCACGTTCAAGGACGGCAAGTGGGGTGAAATCGAGGTCACCCAGGACGAGACGATCAACCTGCACATGGCAGCAAGTTGCTTGCACTATGGTCAGGAGATCTTCGAGGGTCTGAAGGCTTTCCGTGGCAAGGACGGCAAGATCCGTCTGTTCCGTCCCGACGAGAACGCTAAGCGCCTCCAGAACAGCGCCCGTGGTATCCTCATGGAGCCGCTGCCCGAGGACATCTTCATGGAGATGTGCAAGAAGGTCGTTAAGCTCAACGAGCGCTTCATCCCGCCCTATGGCAGTGGCAGCTCGCTCTACCTGCGTCCCGTTGAAATCGGTATCTCGCCCCGCGTTGGTGTGAACCCCGCCGATGAATATACCGTTATCATCTTTGTGACCCCCGTTGGTCCGTATTTCAAGGAAGGTTTCCACTGCACCAGGGTCGCCGTTTACCGCGAGTATGACCGTGCAGCTCCCTGTGGCACTGGCCGCTGGAAAGTGGGTGGTAACTATGCTGCCGGTATGGGTGCTACCGCCCGTGCCAAGGCTGCAGGCTTCAGCGCCGCCCTGTTCCTGGATCCCAAGGAGAAGAAGTATCTGGACGAGTGCGGTCCCGCCAACTTCTTTATCGTGAAGGGTAACACCTACATTACGCCGAAGTCCGGTTCGATCCTGCCTTCAATCACCAACATGAGCCTCCAGCAGATTGCCCGTGACCTGGGTATGGAGGTTGAGGCACGTCCCATTCCCCTTGAGGAACTGGCCGAGGCTGACGAGGCTGCCGAGTGCGGCACCGCAGCTGTTACCGCTCCCATCAGTGAGGTGGTAGATATGGACAAGGACGTCCACTATGTGATCTCCAAGGATGGTGAGGTCGGTCCCAAGGTGACCGCCCTGTACAATCGCCTGCGTGCCATCCAGATGGGTGACTATCCCGACGAGCACGGCTGGGTAGTGTTTGTGGATTGATGAAATAACACGCAACAAGATGCTGGATTGCTTATCCATCATACAACGATACTATACACCCGGTAATGATGATTACCGGGTGTTGGTTTCTCATAGCCGCCAGGTTGCCGACCTGGCCGTCGCGCTGAGCCAGCGGCTCATCGATCGAGGTGTGCCCATCGACATCGAGTTTGTCGAGGAGGCTGCCATGCTGCATGACATCGGCATGTGCAGAACCGATGCACCCGGCATCCATTGCCACGGCAGTGAGCCGTACATCAGGCACGGCATCCTGGGCCGCAAGATGCTGGACGGCATGGGCCTGTTCCGTCACGGGCGCGTGTGCGAGCGCCACACAGGGACAGGACTGACGGCTGAGGAGATTGTTGCCGAGGGCTTGCCTATCGAGCCACCCCGCGACCTGTTGCCCGAGAGCCTTGAGGAGAAAGTCATCTGCTATGCCGACAAATTCTTTTCCAAGAGTCATCCTGATGAGCCGGCAAGAAGCGTGGACCGCGTGCGGCAGTCGCTGGCCAAGTTCGGCGGCGGCACGCTTGACCGGTTTGAGGCCATGCTGGAAATCTTCGGTGACCCGGCAACGCTGTGACCATTGAAATCGAGGGTATAAAAGCAGGACACCGTCGCTACCCATGTGGGTGCGGCGGTGTCTTTGTTGAGTTTCGTTCGGTCAGGATTACTTGCGGATACCGAGTTCCTTCTTAGCGATGAGGGCACGGTAGCGGTTGATGTCCTTGCGCATCAGGTAATCGAGCAATTTGCGACGCTTACCAACGAGCATCTTCAACGAACGCTGAGTCGTATGATCCTTCTTGTTGACCTTCAAGTGCTCGGTCAAGTGGGCAATACGGTATGAGAATAATGCTATCTGGGCCTCGGGAGAACCAGTGTCAGTATTGCTTTTGCCGTAAGTGCCAAAGATCTCTTTCTTTTTCTCTGAATCTAAGTACATTACAATTAGTTTTAAAAAAATATTTCGTAAAAGCGGTGCAAAGATACAACCATTTTTTGAATTGACGATGGAAAAAATGATTTTTTTTACGTCGTTTCTCAACTATATGGATCGAAAAGTTGCCGTGATGGCCAGGAAGGCAATATGCCGCGTATCAACGGCGCTTCTTGGTGCCTTTTTTCTTGCTGGTTGCTTTTTTCTTACCAGTAGATTTGCTCTTGACTTGATCAAGGCCCATCTGGATGTTCTTGATGAGTGCCTTGCTGGTATAGGTAGCGCCAGTGGCGATGTCGGCATCGAGTGCCTTACCCTCGGCCACGGTCTTGCCGATGTACTGGGGGAGCACCTTCTGGGTGGCACGCTTGAGATAGCCGGGTGACTCCTGGTTGTCGAGCACCTCGATGTTCTCGATGATGCCATTCTTGACGGTGATGTTGAGGGGAGTGGGCCCGTTGTAGCCGATGACCTTGTTGGCAATGTCACCGGTGAAGATGACCTGCGTCGTGTTGGCCTTCTTGGCACTGGATTTCTTCTTGGTGCGGGCATCGAGTGTGGTAGTGCCTGCAATGAGCAGCATGATGGCTGCGATGATGATTGTCTTCTTCATATACTTTGTCTTGAAACTTTATGATCTTGTGAGCGTGAGTGGAGTCACGGCTTAACTCAGCAAATCCTGTGCCAGGGCCAGGGTCTCGGGCTTGCCGATGTCGAGCCACTGGTACTGCTCGGCTGGGTGGTAGCCGTGGATGAGGTGGTGCTTGCACTCGTTGATGTAGAACGGCGTGATGGAGAACTTCTCGCCCTGCTGGCGGCGGTAGCGCTCCAGGTAAGGGAAGATGCGCGGCGAGATGACGTGCAGACCGCCGAAAGCCATCTCGTGCAGCTGGCGACCGCGCAGCTTGTCGGGATCGGGCTTGAATTCGCCCGTGGCCTTGTTGGTCCAGCCGCACAGGCGGTCATTCTCGTCGAACAAGAAGTATCGCTGTGTCTCGCGTTCCTTGACTAGAATTGTGGCCAGAGCGTCATGCTCGATGTGGTAGTCGTAGAAAGCCTTGAGGTCCAGCGTGCTGATGATGTCGGTGTTGTGCACTAGGAACGGCTCGTCGCCGTCCAGCCACTGGCGAGCCTTGAGGATGCCGCCACCCGTGTCGAGAAGCAGGCCGCGCTCGTCACTGATGTGCATGTTGAGCCCGAAGTTGTCGTTCTTCTCCAGGAAGTCGATGATCGTCTGGCCAAAGTGGTGGATGTTGATCGTGATGTCGTTGAAGCCAGCCGCTGCCACGCGCTCTATCACGTGTTGCAGCATGGGTTTACCAGCATTCTCCACCATGGCCTTGGGGCGGTCGTCGGTCAAGGGGCGCAGGCGAGTGCCTAGCCCGGCAGCGAAAATCAGAGCCTTCATCGGTCAACAGGATTGAGGGTGCGCTCGTGGTCGGGCTGCTCACGGTGAGTCAGCTCAACACGGACATTGAATTTCTCGTGGATGTGCTGCGCGAGGTGTTCGGCAGCATAGACCGAGCGGTGCTGTCCACCCGTACAGCCGAAGCACACCATCAGGTCGGTGAACTTGCGGTTGACATATCGCTCGACCGTCTCATCGACCAGAGCATAGACATGCTCAAGCCACCAGTTGATCTTGCTCTCTTTCTCCAGGAACTCGATGACTTCCTGGTCCAGACCCGTGAAGGCCTTGTACTTGTCATACTTGCCCGGGTTGTTCAACGCGCGGCAGTCGAACACGAAGCCGCCTCCGTTGCCCGACGGGTCGTGGGGGATACCCTTCTTGTAAGCAAAACTCATGACCCTGACGGTGAGACCCTTGTCCTCGCTGACGAAGTCCTTGAGGTTCACCAGCTCGTCGAGGACGAGGCTCAGGTAGGGATATTGGGTGAAGGGCTTGTCAATGACGAGCTTGCGCAGGTTGGCAACGGCAGGAACAATGCTGTTCTTCATGAAGTCGGGCTTCTTCTCGAAGTAGCCGCGGAAGCCGTAGGCACCCAGGACCTGTAAAGTGCGGAAGAGCACGAACAACCGCAGCTTGTCATAGAATTCCTTCTCGTCGATGTCGGGAATGTACTGCTTGAGTTTCTCGAGATAGGCCTCGACAAGTTCGTGCTTCAAGCTGTCGGGGTACTTGGCGCGAGCTTGCCAGACGAAGGACGCCACATCGTAGTAGAACGGTCCGCGGCGACCTCCCTGGAAGTCGATGAAGGCCAGCTTGCAATCGGCGGGATAATCGGCATCGCCGACGAGCATCACGTTGCGCGACTGGAAGTCACGGTACATGAACGTCTCGCTGGGCACAGCCAGCAGGTCGCTTGTCATGCGCTCGAAGTCGTTCTCCAACTTAGCCTCGTTGAAGACGATGCCTGTGGCCTTGAGGAAGCAGTACTTGAAGTAGTTCAA
>JAFTFA010000094.1 GCA_017449785.1 Muribaculaceae bacterium
CATCAGCGACTACTACATCGAGGTGGTCAACGCCGGCCTGCCGCAGCGATATGCCTTTGATTACTGCAACAAGCACCGCGCGTCATTGCAACGCATGGACGATTACCTGGAATTCCTGGCCAAGGCTCCCAGCGACGATGCCCTGGTCAAGGACTTTGCCGACTATGCTGCCGCCAACGGCGTCGCCCCGCGCTGGTACTACATCAACCAGTCCCACGACGTCATTGCCACCAACGTCAAGGCGCTTATCGCCCGCGACACCTTCGGCAACCAGGCCTTCTACCCCATCCTGAACCGCATGGACAAGACGGTGCAGACGGCCCTCAGGGCCCTCAATCAACACAAGGCGGCCTATCCCATCACCACCGACTGACGTGGATATGGACACATAATAAAAGAGAAGGACGAGGCAGAGGTGATCTGTCCCGTCCTTCTCTTTTACTTGACAGCCTGTTGTGTGGTGACCACGACAAGCAGGTCTTACTAATCTCTCTTCTTGCGAATGGTGACCGCTCCGTTACGGAAGTTGTACTTGTCACCACGAGGAGTGAGGAAATCGATGCGCTTGCGCAGGCGTTTGCCCATCTTGTCCTTCACAACCCACTCACCATTGATGGAGGGGTTGGTTTCACTCTCAACAATAATCACGTCGCCCATTTTGAAGCCATGTTGGTTAAACATGTCGTGCGAGAGAGCGACCCATCGAATCTGATAGTTTTTCAACTTATCATAATTGATTCGGTCTCCGCTTGCTGTTACCCAACCAGCACCACCCTGTCCAGGGTGATATTTGGTAGCGTGCAGTTTATAATTCTGCCCCACGACAGACACAGCAATCACAACAGCAAGCGCTAAAAAAAATCGTCTTAGCATAAGTTGTTAGGAATTGGTTCGTACCGCAAAGGTAAACAAAACATTTGAACTTACCAAATTTTCAGCCAACTAATGGTCAGGCCAAATGCTACTAACAATTCATTATCAACATTTTACACACAATCGGCCAAAATGCTCAAAACTACCAAAATCAATAACAAATATTGCCCTACTTCGTGATAAAAGCAGGACAATGACACGGTGGTGAACAATCGTTGTTGCCTAGAAGGAGTAGTCGAGGATGCTGGGGTTGAAGTGGATGGATCGGTTCTCAAAGAGGTGGTCCATGGCACCGGCCTTGATGAGGTCGCCGGGCGTGCCGGTGAGGACCTGGCGGTCGGTGGTGATGAGCCAGAGCTGGTCGGCGAGCATCAGGGACTGGGAAATGTCGTGGCTGGAGAGTAGGACGGCCTTGCCGCGGTCGTGGGCCAGGGTCTGCAAGAGGCGCATGGTCTCGATGCGGCTGGCAACATCGAGAAACGCCGTCGGTTCGTCGAGGATGATGATGGGCGTCTGTTGAGCCAGGGCGCGGGCAATCATGGCCTTCTGCCGCTCGCCGTCGCTGAGCGATGCAACATACTCGTTGGCCTTGCCGATGATGCCCGAGTCCACCATCGACTGGTGGACAATCTCGCGGTCTTCATCATCGAGACGGCCCAGGAAACCCGTATGCGGCTGTCGGCCCAGGCCGACGAGTTCGGTAACCGTGAGGGCACCGGCCTGGATACGCTCGGTTGAGACGAGGCCGATGATGCGCGAGCGGTCTTTCTGGCTCATCTCGAGCAGGTTGCGACCATCTACCTGGATAGTACCCTCCAGCGGACGTTCGTCACAGGTGAGGGCACGCAGCAGGGTTGATTTGCCGGCACCGTTCTGGCCCAGCAGGGCGACCAGCTGGCCTTTCTCGAGAGTCAGGTTGAGACCGCTGAGCAGGGTCACTGCATTCTTGCCGTTGCGGTAACCGACGGCAAGGTCACGGGTCGTGAATATGGCGTTATCGTTCATTGGTTCTAAGTTGTAAGTTTTTAGTTTTAAGTTGTAAGTTGTTAGCAGTGGCTCCTCACTCCTCTCTCCTCACTCCTCTCTCCCCTCTCCTCACATCTAATTGAAGTACTGGATGCGGCGGCGGTTAATGATAATGTACAGGATGATGGGCACGCCGATGATAGGCGTGATAGCGTTGATGGGAATGATGCCGTGGGGGTTGCACACGCTGGCCAAGGCGCACAGCAGTGCGATGTCGGCCCCCGCCAGGATCGTGGCGGGAACAAGGCGGGCGTGGTTGCTCGTGCCGAGCGATATGCGGGCGATGTGGGGCACGACGAGGCCGATGAAGCCGATGGGACCGCAGAAGGCCGTCACCACGGCCGTCAGCACACCCGTGATGAGCAACAGGATGTTGCGCGTCATGGGCACGTTGATGCCCAGGTTGCGGGCATAGCGGGTTCCCAGCAGCAGGGCGTTCAACGGCTTGACCATCAAGGCAGCGCCGATGAGCGCCAGGATGATGATACCGGCATAAACAGGCATCTGGGCCACGCTGACGCCCGAGAAGTTACCGAAGCCCCATGCGACGTAGTTGTGCACGCCCTCCTCGGTCGCCACCGAGTTGAGCAACTGCACGACGCTCGACGTGAGGTAGCTCACCAGGATGCCAATGATGAGCAGCATCGTGTTGGACCTCACGATGGCCGAGAAAGCGTTGAGCACCGCCAGCACCACACCGGCACCGAGCAGCGCTCCCACCAGGATGGCCATGTAACTTCCCAGGTTCTCGCCCAGGATTCCGCCCAACGAGCCACCCAGGGCCAGGATGACGATGGCGACGCCCAGGCCTGCGCCCGACGACACACCCAGTATCGACGGTCCGGCAAGAGGGTTGTTGAAGGTCGTCTGCAACAGCAAGCCCGAGATGGACAAGGCAGCACCCGCCAGTGCCGCCGTAGCGATCATGGGGATGCGCGATTGCAGGATGATGATGTCCCAGGCCTTGTTGCCGCTCCCCCGCCCCGACAGGATGTCGATGATGCGTTCCACCGGAATGTCCACCGAGCCGAACACCAGGCAGGCCAGCGCGAGCACCACCAGTGCCACCGTCATGGCAATGACGGCAATGAGATAGCGGCGATATGTCATCGGGGAATCAGTCAATGTGGTGATACATCTGATTGGTGAAACCGGGGAACAGTTCGGGATGCATGATTGCCGCAAATTCGCGCAGGAGCACCTCGGGATGGAACGGGATGCGGTCAAAGAAGCGGGTCTTGTCGGTATCGCACACATAGACGCGCCCATTCTGGAACGCAGCCATCTCGCGGTTGAGTTCATTGGCGCCTTGCAGGTCCTTGAGCGAGTTGATGTTGGTCCACTTGATGAACCAGTAGTCGGCATTCTGGGCCACGGCCAGTACCTGGTTGAAATCCAGCGCAAGCGAGCCAGTATTGCCATCATCGGCAAACATATACTTGCCGCCGGCATCGCTCAGGATACGGGCCATATAGCTCTGTCCGCCAGGCACATTCCACACGCCACTGATGACCATCTCGGTCACAACAGTGGGATGAGTATCGGCTCCAGCGGCCTTCTGTTTCATGTCATTATAGGCCGCGACGACAGCAGCATAGAGGCTGTCGGCCTCGGCGCGTTTGCCCACGAGTTCGCCGTAAAATTTCACCCACTCGGCACGGCCCAGCGGGTCATATTCCAGATAGTCGGCACACTCGATGATGGGGATATCCAGTTTGGCAATCTGGCCGTAACTGGCATCCTGATAGGGCGATAGCAGGATGGCATCGGGCTGCATGTCGATGACCTTCTCGACCGTGGGATTCATCGAGTTGCCGCAGTCGGCTATCGTCCCCGACTGCAAGCCCACCGAAATGGTCGAGTCGTTGAAATACTGGCTGTCCACCACACCGCGCACGGCATCGATGGCGCCCAACTCGCTTAACAGGCTCGTGTGGACCGAAGAATAGACCAGTGCCCGGGATACGGGCGTGCGCACCAGGGTGCCGTCGGGCAAGTCGTCTGGCAAGGTCGAGTCTCGCGGCACCAGGACATAACGGTGCAGCACCCCGCCCTTCCAGGGGTCGCCCACGGTGACCACCGTGTAACGGGCCTCGCGCTGCATCGAGAGCAGTCTGGCGGTCGTGATTACCGAATCCTGCCCGTCAAGCACCTGGCCAGTACTGTTGCCGCTCCTGAAACAGGATGTCGTCAACGCCAGCATCAGGGCCATCAGGGCCAGGGAATAAAATCGTTGAATTTTCATCTGGGATAACAACTATTGTGCCTTTGGCTCACAAGAAAAATTATTCCACCAGATCAAGCAGATAGGGACGCATGATGTCCTGGGTCGCGCGGTCGATGTACTTGTAGAAGTAGTCCTCGATGATGCACCGCTTCTTGTAGTCCTTCATGCCCTCATAGCGCACCTGCAGGTCGTGGTAGTCCTCCAGCAGCTCGCTCAGGTACTCATGGGTGACTTTTTCCACCCGATGGCCCATGAAGTCCAGGTAGTACAGGTCTATCGAATAACTATACTCGTAATCGTCCCCGCCGCCGAAGAGGATGTCCTTGACACTCAACCGGCCCGTGTAGGTGACAAATGCGACCTTCTCGTTGAAGAAGACCGGCACAAAGCCGACCATGCGCTCGCCACCCTTGAAGTGCTCGTCGAGGTAGTGGCTGCTGACAAACCAGATGCTGTCGCCGACCGAGGCCGCCATGTGCTCTTCTTGAATCATCTTGTTGATTTTCTCATCGTTGGTGAAAAAATAGACCTGACAAGGGATTTGCTCCGCGATGAAGGGGTCAACGATCATGGCGGCCGGATCACGATAGAGCATCTGTGCCCACGTGTCATAGAAATAGACCGTGTCGTGAGGTACGGCCTCGGTTGCGGCCTGCAACGTGAATGGCGCTACGGCCAGCAGCAGCAATAAGATCTTTAGCAGTATATTTTTCATTATCATCGTTGTGTTTAAAACGTTTTCAGGACTTGATAGAGTTTGCGCGTGGGCAATCCCATCACGTTATAGAAGTCACCGTTGATGCCCGAGATGCCGATGTTGCCGATCCACTCCTGGATGCCATAGGCACCGGCCTTGTCCAGCGGGCGATAATGCCTGATGTAGTAATCGATCTCGTCGTCGGTGAGTTCGGCAAAGTGGACGATGCTCGTGTCGGCAAACGACTCGACACGATCAGCCGTCGTGACACACACGCCGCTGATCACCCGGTGGGCACGGCCCGACAGGGCTCGCAGCATGCGCCGGGCATCGGCCTCGCCCGTCGGCTTGCCCAGCACGGTCTCATCGAGCACGACAACGGTGTCGGCCGTGATGAGCAGTTCATCGGGACGCAGGGGGTGGCCCTCGGCCTTGATGCGGGCCAGATACACGGGGATGTCCTCCACGGGCAGGCTGGCAGGATAGCTCTCGTCGATGCCACGGATGGCCTCGACGCGGAACTTCACGCCCATGTCTCCCAGGAGCTCGCGGCGGCGGGGCGAGTTGCTGCCCAGCACGATGTCATATTTTTCCAGGTTATTGAGCATGGTCTTCTAGCGGATGGCGGTTCATGATGGATTCCGAGATCAGGCGGTAGATTTCACGCTTGTCGCCGTCGAGCAGGTCCAGGTGGCGGGCAATGACCTCACGGTCGTGGCGCACGGCCGGGCCCGTCTGGGACTGGGCGGGGCGCAGGCGGTCGAGCTTATCGACCGTCGAGCGGATGAGCGGCATCACGGCCTCGAAGGGCAAGCCGCGCGCGGCCAGCAGCTCGTCGGCCAGCGACCACAGGTGGTTGGCAAAGTTGCACGAGAACACCGAGGCCACGTGCAGCCACTGCCGCTGCGCGCCGTCGGCCACGGTGACGTGGCGCGAGAGCAGGTGCCCCAGCGCCAGCAGGTCGGCCATCGCGGCATCATCGCTGCCCTCGGCAAAGAAGTGCACCTCGTCTAGCGGCACGACCACGGCGCGCGAGAACGACTGCATGGGCCACAGCACGCCATAGCGCGACCGGCCATGACCGGCAAACACGCTGATGGGCTTGCTGCCCGCCGTGTGCACCCACAGGGCGCCGTCATTATTGCCGCGGGTGGACGCGATGACGTCGGCAATGGCATCGTCGCTGACGGCGATGATACAGGCATCGGCATCGGGGACAAGCGCGGCGGGATCGTCGGTCGCCGCCGGGCAGCCTATCGCATCGGCCAGCCGCCGGGCATGGGCCAGGCGGCGGCTGTAGATCTGAGCCACCTCACAACGCGGCGCCAGGCCATGGGCCAGGCTCGTCGCCACGTTTCCCGATCCTAGTATCACTACACGCATGATCAGCGACTGCAAAGTTACACCTTTGACGCGATGTGGACAAGAAAGTTTAACGGAATTTGGCTTTTCGCCCCGGTCACGAGCGGAAAAATGGTATTAAGACATTTGAGACAGAAAGTATTGCACGATCGTCAAGGGATATTCGCCAAAAAAGCATTACCTTTGCAGGTCGAAACCCTATCAAGGAGCGCAATGCAAAACAGGTCACAGAAACATCAATTAACGGCATTCCTGTGCGGGCAGTTCACCGCCCTGGGCGACCCCGAGCGCGCCCAGTTGAGGCTGCTCGACCACGGCTGGGACTGGGAGCCCGACGCCGTGCGCGAGCTCTACCGCGACCAGTATGTGCCCGACTTTGTGGACTACTGCTTCGGTGACGACAGCAGCGGCGGCTGCGCCGCGCTCTATCGGCCCGTCGACGAGCCACTGGCCGTGACGTGCGACGGAATGACCCACCAGGCGCGGTTGAAGGAGTTGAAGCTCTACATCTTCCCCCACCGCATCGTCCTGTTCTCGATCGAGATCGGCTGCGAGTCGCCGCACCTGGGCGACTTCACGTCGATGATGCGCCACCTGCGCCGCATCCACGACGAGGCCGACGACGACTTCAACCGCCTAGCCATCGACCCGCTCATGGAGGCCTACCGTCTGCTCGAGGGCAAGAACTACAGCCCCGACCGCAGCAAGCTCATCGAGCACGGCAACAAGATGCGCCTGTTCCAGATCATCGTCTCGCCCGAGAGGCTCCAGCTCACCGAGCAGCAGCGCGACCTGACCCTCTATCAGCTGGGGTCGCTCGCGCCCGAGGTCAGCCCCCGCGAGGACGACCTCGACAACGTCTCGGATGCCTACCTGGAGCGCATGGTGGGCAACAACCGCGTGTCGGTGTTCAAGCGCTGGACGGCACTGGCCCTGAACGACACCTTCACCCTGCACGCCAACGGCGAGAAAAACAACTACATGACCGAGTGGAGGGGATTCTTCCGTCTGCTGTACATCCACAGCCTGTTCCAGAAGTACTACCTCTCGGGGCTCAACGAGCGCTACCACAGCACTATCGTGGAGAGCGAGGAGAACTGGTGGAAGACCGTCAAGCGCATCTGCCGTCGCCGCGTCACCCCCATCGAGGCCCTCACCCAGGAGTTCCAGATCTATAACAGCCACGGCTGCTTCAACCGCGTGTCCTACAACTTCATGCCGCTCGAGGTGGACCGTGCCATCGACCGCGGCCTCGAAGTCAATGACGAGCAACTGCAGCTCAACGAGATGCTGCAGAGCTCGCACAACTACATCCAGGAGCGCAACAACTCCCAGACCAAGGCCCTGCTGGTCGCCATCTCGATCCTGACCGTGTTCAGCGCCATCTGTGACGTGTGCGACCTGGCCTTCAACGCGAGCTACGGCGACGACAAGATCTTCTACATCAAGGGCATCACCCTGTCAGTCGCCGTCGTGCTGGTTTTCTTCTTCATCCTCATCCGCAAGCGGCATTGACCCGCCCATCTAACAAGACCCTGATACACATTCAATCGACATGGAATATAGACTGCATTCTGACTATGAGCCGACCGGCGACCAGCCGCAGGCGATCGAACAGCTCGCCGGGGGCGTCAACGACGGCGTGCCCTACCAGACGCTGCTGGGCGTGACCGGATCGGGAAAGACCTTCACCATGGCCAACGTCATTGCCCGCACGGGCTGTCCCACCCTGGTCCTGTCGCACAACAAGACGCTGGCCGCCCAGCTGTATGCCGAGTTCAAGAGCTTCTTCCCCGAGAACGCGGTGCACTACTTCGTGTCCTACTATGACTACTACCAGCCCGAAGCCTATATTCCCTCGACCGACAAGTATATCGAGAAAGACCTGGCCATCAACGACGAGATCGAGCGGCTGAGGCTCTCGACGGTGACAGCGCTGCTGAGCGGCCGCCGCGACATCGTGGTGGTGTCGAGCGTGTCGTGCCTCTACGGCATGGGCAACCCCGAGGACATCACCGCAGGGGCCATCGAGCTGCGCGTGGGTGACCTCATCGGGCGCGACGACCTGCTGCACCGCCTGGTGGACGCCCTGTACTCACGCAGCGACACCGAGCTCAGGATGGGCACCTTCCGCGTCAAGGGCGACACGGTAGACATCTTCCTCAGCGACGAGGACATCATGCTGCGGGTCATCTTCTGGGGCAACGAGATCGAGCGCATCCAGGTGCTCGACAGCGAGACCCAGCTGCCCACCGAGGACGTAGAGGGCTTCAAGGTTTTCCCCG
>JAFTFA010000095.1 GCA_017449785.1 Muribaculaceae bacterium
ATCCTTGTCGAGGTTGATGACCTTGGCATAGCAGCCGCCCTCAAAGTTGAAGATACCGTTGTCGTCCCAGCCGTGCTCGTCGTCGCCGATGAGCTTGCGGTTCGGGTCGGTGCTCAAGGTGGTCTTGCCGGTGCCCGACAGACCGAAGAAGATGGCGGTGTTCTCGCCGTTCATGTCGCAGTTGGCCGAGCAGTGCATGGCAGCAATACCCTTCAAGGGGAGGAAGTAGTTCATCATCGAGAACATACCCTTCTTCATCTCACCACCGTACCAGGTGTTGAGGATGACCTGCTCCTTGCTGGTGACGTTGAACACGACAGCGGTGTCGCTGTTCAGGCCCAGCTCCTTGTAGTTGTCGACCTTGGCCTTGCTGGCGCAGTAAACGGTGAAGTCGGGCTCCTGGTCAAACTCCTCCTCGTTCTGGGGACGGATGAACATGTTGGTCACAAAGTGGGCCTGCCATGCTACCTCCATGAAGAAGCGAACCTTCATGCGGGTGTCCTTGTTGGCACCGCAGAAGCCGTCAACCACAAACAGGCGCTTGTCGCACAACTGCTTGATGGCCAGATCCTTGACCACGCCCCAAGTCTTCTCGGTGACAGGCTTGTTGTCGTTGGGATAACCGGGGGTTGTCCACCACACGGTGTCGTGGCTATTGGCATCGTCGACGATGAATTTGTCCTTAGGCGAGCGGCCGGTATAGACGCCGGTCATCACATTGATGGCACCCAGCTCGGTCTCTTGACCCTTGTCAAAGCCCTCGAGCTCGGGCTTCATCTCCTCGTTGAACAATACCTCGTAACTGGGATTGTACAGAACCTCGGTAACACCAGTGATACCATACTTCTCGGCTAAAATCGCCTTATCAAATTTTGCCATAATAAATCTTTAATTATTAATGTTTTAGAAATTACCTATTTGAAAAATTCGCCGCAAAATTACTCATTATTTTATAATGTGCAACAAGGATTAAGGAAATTTTTCCTTAATCCGTTACCTCATTATACTTTTTTAGCATATATGGGCCGCATGATCACTGCCTGGCCGATCAGCAACCACCGCAGCCGCAGTTGCAGTCATCGCCGTGCTCGTGGCCGCAGTTGCCGCCACCGCAGTCGTCACAGCCACAGCCGCAGCCGTGCTGGCGGGGCTGGAGTTCCTCGGACGTGGCATCGCGCACGAGCTGGACGTGTCCGCAATAGCGCACGGTCTCGCCGGCCAGCTGGTGGTTGAAGTCCATGAACACCTTGTCGTCGGTCACGCGGATGACGGTGCCGTCGAGTCTCATGCCCTCCTGGGTCATCATGGGCACGATGGCGCCCGGACGGATGTTCTCCTCGTCAAACTTGCCCTCGACGTGGAAGATTTCCTTCTCGAGTTCATAGATGAGGTCGGGATTCTTCATGCCGAAGGCCTGCTCGGGCTTGAGGGTGAAGTCAAACTGCTCGCCCTGTTCCAGGCCCATGATTTGGTTCTGGAATTCCTCGAGCAGCGCTACATCGAGCCCGAAGACGAAGGCGTCGGGGTGCTCCTTGTTGAACTTGAACACGCTGGTCTGCTCCTCGCCGTTGACGACAAAGATTTCATACACGAGCTCCACGTATTTTCCTGCTTCGATTTTCATTGTAGATACTATTGGTTATTAATGAATAATATTTTACTGAATGTATTTCTCGGACTGCAAAGGTAAGATATTTTTTAACAATTAGCAATTTGCCGATTCACAATTAACCGATATTAGTAGCCTAATGTATTGTTAGAGTGCGTGTTGTTGCATGCACCGCGGCGTGAAAAAACTGTTTTGCTGAAGTTTTTTTGCCCTTCGTTGATAATTAAACGGAATAATTATTGAAGATGGCGCAGCGTGAAAAAAATTCGGTTTAATTTTGCCTGTGGATAAACTTGCGTTTTAATGCGTTCATGCAGTCAAGAGTTCATGTTTTACGTTGGGTGAAGATGTGAAGGTATTTATTCCAGCAACCCATCAATTCCCATGTCGTGCCGAATTGTAGATTGCAGTTGCTTAACAATTGGAAACCAATCAGTTATCAACAAATAATTAATTATTCTGTGGATTATGAAACATTTTGTAAAATTTCTATTTGTACTCATGGCCCTTGTCATGGCAGTACCGCCAGCCTGGGCCGATGAGACTGTAACCGTCTGTGAGGGGACCACGACAAATGCCTATGTGCCCTATTGTTCGGAATTGGCAATGAGCTCATCAAGCAAGTTCACATCACAGATGATCTATCTGCCGACCAACCTGGACGGACTGCCCGTTGGGGCCACGATCAAGGCAATTACGTTTCACGCCTACTTGTCTGTTCCCAGCAAGATCTACGATCGACGCTTCTTTGTAAACATCGGTGAGACTGACCTCACCGCCGTTACCGAGGCGACACTCAATAATCGTTCTCTCGTGAGCAATCAGGTCTTCGGTGGCGATTATGGAGCTACCGCGTCAAATAGTGGCTCGGACTTGACATTCACTTTTACCAGTGGCTATATCTGGAATGGTGGCAATCTGGCCATTGAACTGTATTGTGCATCAACAAGTAACAGTAATGACCAGTCTTTTTATTGGTATGGTGTTTCGGCGCCGTCGGCAAGCAGTGGCTTCCACCGCGTGAACAATAAGGGAACTAATCAGAATTACTTACAGGCATTCTTGCCCAAGATGACCATAACCTATGAAGGCGGCACTGTGGTGACCAATCCTGTGGTCGAGATCTCGCCTGAGGAACTCACGATCAACGATAGTGGCAGCGGCAATACCCTTGCCATTACCGGTAGTGACATCACGGGCAGCATCAACGCCAGCCTGGCCAACAACAGCGACTGGACGTTGAGCCCCGAGACCTTCCCCAACACGGGTGGTGACGTGGCCGTGACCTATACGGGCCGCGCGCTCAGCGCCAGCAATACCGTGACAGCCAGCGCTGCCAGTGACAACACGGTGACGGCATCGGCAACGGTGAATTATCTTGCCGATCTCTATATCGTCACCGACAATGGTGTGACTGGCCAGTGGGACTTCAATAACGGTACCATGATGGACTATAGCGACGGTGTCTATACAGCAGTATTCAACGCCGAACAGTCCAATACCTATATCCTGTTTGCCAGGAAGTTGGGCAGTGGCGTGAATTGGGAGACCCGTTATGTGTTTGGACCCAGCAGCAACGGCGACTGGTGGATGCAGGGCGAGAGTGCCTCGGGTGCCATCGACCTCAATGATGACGATCCCATTTACTTCCCGGATTCCGGATCCTACACCATCACTATCAATGCCAACGACAATACATTGACGGTCACCAAGTATGTCCAGCCCGAATATGCCGTTACCGTCAATCCCGACGGCGGCACGTTGAACTTCGGTGATGTGCAGTATAACCAGAGCAGCCGCACCAGCACGATCATCGTCAACAACATCGGCTTGCAGCCCGTGACACCGTCGTTGTCGGCCTTGACGGCCCCCTTCTCGACCGATTACACGGCCAACGAGTTGGCCCCCGGTGCAAGCACGACCATCAACATCACGTTCACCCCGACCGAGGAAGGCCCTGCCACAGGAACGGCCGTGTTGAGCTTCGGTAACGGCATCGCCGACCGCAACTACACGCTCGCCGGCAACGGTATCCGCTATGGCGAGAATGACCACTCGGCCATCTATGACAAGACTTATCAGTGGACCGACAGCCTGAATAATCCCCGCACCAGCAACCTGCTGGAGACAGCCACCGACCCCGACCAGATTATCGCCATGCTGCGCGAGATCTATGTCAACCAGGACATCCCGGGTAACAAGGTGCGTGGCTATACCGAGGACGGCACTCCCGAGTCGCTGATGATCAACGGCAACAATGCCTTTGAAGTCAACTACTCGGCGGTGGGCCAGCTCAACAGCAGTGAGCAGTATGTGGACCAGTATGGCTGGGGTATTCCCACCAGCAAGCCCCTCCTGAGCAGGACGGCCGGCAGCTCGACCTACAAATACTTTGACCCGACCGAATATACCCCCAAGGAGGAGGGCCTGACCCTGATCATGCTCGAACTGAAGGATGGTGCCAACAACTCGGGTGTATCAAGCTATTACTCCTTCGGCAGCAGTAGCTTGTCGCTGAGGGAAAAAATTGCCAATACCATCAAGAGTGCCCGCATCATCACTACCTACAAGAAATCGGGCTCGGGCGAGGAAGCCGGCACGCTTTTCAAGATCGATGCCGACAAGTTGAATCGCTTCTTCTTCCTGGCCAAGGGCCAATTGCGCATCATCGACCATGGTCAGGCCTATGAGAGCGACTGGACCAACAGCAAGGTGCATCCCTATCCCAGCTTGAAGGGCTCGTCCACTTTTACCGACAACACCTTCAACGAGTCGTCGGGCGGTGCCGTGCTGGCTCCGTTTGAACACATGTTTGAGCAGTTCAGCCCCAACCAGGCCAATTCGGGCTCCAGTGCCATGACCGACGTTTATCAGGAACTGGTGAATATGGCCTCCTATGAAGTGATCCATGACTGTGTTTCTATCCCCTTTGTCGGAGGAAACCACGAGTTCAACATGTATGGTGTTGACAGTGAAAGTGAAGACTGCCAGGACGTGCGCGACATGATGTTCTTTGTACCCGACTATCGCATGAAGTTCTGGAAGGCCTCGGCATATGCCTTTGGTGAAAATGCCCGCGACCCGAGTTCGGCCGAGAAGTTTGTGAACTACAATCAGGATCATCGCCCGACGCTCGGTCTGTACGTCATTCGCCAGAACGAGATCACCGGTGAGCAGCAGGCCGATGCCGATGTCTATGACCTGCACCTGAGCTGGCAGAGCAACCTGCTTGACTTCCTGCCTGATGCCGAGGGCATGTACCAGCTCTTCCGCGTGACCATCAACGACGACGGCACCAAGGAATACACCTGGGTGGCCACTCTGGACCCCAACGAGACGACCTATATCGACCAGATCGCCATGCAGGAAAACGGCCAGGTAGTGACCTATGTCGTTCAAGGCCAGGATAAGACCCAGTTCCTGTCGTTGCAGATGTCCAACGAGGAGAGCTATATCATTCCGGGTCTGGACAAGAGCGAGATCTTCAATCTGTCGCTCAAGACCGAGGACTATAGCCGCTTTGACCCCGACCAGCAGGTCAACTACTATGCCAACCAGTTGAAGGTGTCCAATAACGTAGGAACCAACATCAAGGGCTCTTACTTGGGCAATGGCGCCAAGTTTACGTTCTACCGCATTCCTGCCAATGATGAGACCCGGCGCACGGTCATCTTTGAGGCCGTGTCCAATGGCAACGGCACGCTCAGCATCACCTCATCTAATCAGCGAGAGAGCGGCCTGTACCACGATTGGATCTATATGCCCAATCCCACGACCGTTACCTATACGGTCGATGCCAGCGACAACGTGACGTTCAACAACTTCAACCTCTATGACAACTTCTATGAGTCGGTAGCCAGCAATGATCATCCCAGCCTGTATGTCTATGAGGCAGAGCTCGCTGCATCGACGACGATTGCCGACACCGATCCAGCCACCGATGTAGCCCACAGTAACCAGATTGCCGTGTTTGTCCACAAGACCGACATGAACATCCTGGGCTACAGCGAGCAGCAGGTAATCGACGACACCGACCACAGCCTGGCCACCGGCCAGCGTCCCGTCACCGAGGAGGTGAAGTACAGCAGCAAGACCGAAATCCTGCGCTATGATGCCTACCGCTGGAAACAGTATGAGGACAATCATGCTGTGATCATCGACTTTGCCAGCTCCAGGCGCGACGAGCAGACGGGTGCCATCTCAATCGAGCAAGACTTTGCTCCCAATGGCATCGCCGGCAATCAGGCCGGTCTCTATACCATCTCGATGGACGGCGAGAACCAGAGCGAGAACAACGTGGCGGTCGAGTTGAGCCATCCCGTGTGGGCCACCTTTATGGACAAGGTTGTCGAGAACGAGTGGGGCATGTACACCTATGCTCCCGTGGTGGAGACCTTCACCACCCGCAGCGATTACAACACCTATGGCGCTCCCGTGCAGCAGACCGGTGTCGCCAAGATCCACAGCGACGTCGTGTATGCCGAGATGAGCAGTGACCAGAACGGCAAGGGCGGCCAGCCCTGGATGGAGGGTAGCAAGAAGTTTACCCACTATACCGTGCTGCTCGACATCGACCAGCTGCTCATCCCCGTGAGCACCAGCGACATGCTCAAGGATTATGACTTGTACAAGGTGCGCGTGTGGCGTCAGGTGAAGTATGACCTGCTCAACGAGATCGATTATCCTGAACAGTATGCCAGCAAGAACCGCAATGAGCGTCTGGCCAACAAGGTGACGGTCAACGGCGAGGAATATGGTGAATTCCTGATGGAGGAACTTAACTATGACAAGTTCAGCCGCGCTACAGTCCTGGATGCCAATCAGGCCGACGGCAACGTGCTGGGCAACAGCGAGGTCACCGACTTCTATCCCAACTGGACCAAGAGCTCCAACGAGGTGATGGCCACCTTCGGCGCCCAGAAGCTGCGTGAGAATGACGATGAGACCGGCGAGATGATTACCTCCCTGCCCATGAAGTTCATCGTCAGGGCCTACTATACCAGGTCGGCCAACATCGACCAGACGACTCCCAGCGGCCACCGTGCTCCCATGCGTGGCGTGGATGTAGCCAGGGACGGCAAGTATTACGTTGCCGAGTTCCAGTTTGACTACACGCTCGACGAGAACAATCCACCCATCACCAGTGTCAAGGGTATCTATACCGACAGGGTGGTGACCGGCGAGACCTACTACAACATCATGGGTCAGTCATCAAGTGAGCCGTTTGAGGGAGTGAACATCGTCGTCACCCGCTACAACGACGGCACGACAACGACTGCTAAGGTCATCAAATGAAACACATAATCAATCAAAACATCCAAGTAACTACTTAACAATTACAGGCAAGGGCCCGCCGTCGATGGCGCGCCCTTGTTGTCTTATTGATAGAAAAACACATCGCCGAAAGCGGGATAAGTGAAAAGTTATTCGTACCTTTGCGGCGAGATAAAGATGAATTGAACATGATGACTGATAAATTTGACATGGTGGCGAAGACCTTCCTGGGTCTGGAAGGAGTGCTCGCCGATGAATTGCGCGCCCTGGGTGCCGAGGATGTGAACGAGGGTAACCGCGTGGTTTACTTCAAGGGCGACAAGGAGATGCTCTACCGGGCGAATTTTGCCTGCCGTACTGCCGTCCGCATTCTCAAGCCGTTCCTGACGCTGCGTTCGAGCAGTGCCGATGACCTGTACGAGCAACTCAAGTCCTTTGACTGGGAGCAGTTGATGACGGTGAAGACCACGTTTGCCATCGATGCCACGGTCTATAGCGAGGACTTCAACAATTCCCGTTTTGTGACCTACCGTGTCAAGGACGCCATTGCCGACTTCTTCAACGACAAGTACGGCAAGCGCCCCAGCATCCGTCTGGACAATCCCGATATCCGTTTTGACGTCCACATCTCTGGCCGCGAGGTGACCCTGTCGCTCGACAGCAGCGGTGATCCGCTGTTCAAGCGCGGCTGGCGCGTGGCCCAGACCGATGCGCCCATCAACGAGGTGCTGGCTGCCGGCATCATCCTGCTCAGCGGCTGGGACGGCAAGACCGACCTGGTGGACCCGATGTGCGGCTCGGGCACATTCCTGATCGAGGCGGCCCTCATCGGCGCCAACATCGCTCCCGGCGTGTATCGTGACGGCTATGCCTTCCAGCAGTGGACCGACTATGACGAGGACCTGTTCGACAAGATCTACAACGACGACAGCGGCGAGCGCGAGTTTACCCACAAGATCTACGGCAGCGACGTCGAGGGCAAGGCCATCGCCATCGCCCGTGCCAACGTCAAGAACGCCGGCTTGAACAAGTACATCGAGCTGGAGCGCCGCGACATCAACGACATCGAGCAGGTGCCCGAGGGCGGCACGCTCATCAGCAACCCGCCCTATGGCGAGCGCCTCAATGTCGAGGACATCGAGGCACTGTACCATGACATGGGCTACAAGTTCAAGCACACCTTCAAGGGCTACAACATCTGGCTCATCTGCTATAACGACGACCTGTACCACAACGTGGGCCTCAAGCCGTCGGTGCGCTATAAACTCAACAACGGCGGCCTCGACTGCGAGTTGCTGCAGTATGTGATCTTTGACGGCCGCTATGACGAGATGCGCGAGCGTGGCGAGCACATCCGCAACGAGGGCTTCCGCGCCAGCGAGCGCAGCAAGGGCAACTACCATGCCCGCCGTGTCGAGGACAACGGTGAAGGCCGTGGCCGCCGCGACCGCCGTGACGATGACCGCCCGCGCCGTCGCCGCGACGATGACCGTGGGCCGCGCCGCTTCCATCACGACGATGACCGCCGCCGCGAGGAGGCACCCATCAGTGACGAGGAACGCCAGCGCCGCGCCTCGATCGCCCGTGACCGCCGCATGATGTCCGATGTGGACAACCGCGACCGTCAGGGACGCTATGACGACGACTTTGACCAGGAATTCCGCCACACGGCAACGTTTGCCAAGCGCATCCTGCGTGACCGCAAGCCCACGCTGAGTGCCGACAAGGAGGTGCCCATCATCCACGGCCGCCGCAAGAGCTGGAAACGCCGTGACCTGGACGAGCCGACCGGCAATGCACCTCAAGACAACAAGGACAACGACTAGACTGACCCTGAAGGCAAGACAGGCTGCAAACTGGCTGATTTCTCACCGCTGTGTCGCGTGAGGTTGACGGCCCGCCTTGTCTCCCCCTCATGAATCCCGCGGAATGACGGCTAGGGAACATATCAACGAGTACTTCAACGGCCGACCCTTCATGACGCTGGCAGCCCTGTTGCTGCTGGCAGTGACGGCCATCGCCCTGTCGCTGGGGGTCGAGCCGCCGCATGTGCATGGCAAGGGCATCTTCTTTGCCCTGCACGGCACACTCATCGACGCGGGGCCGCTCTCGGCGGCTGTCAATGTGCTGTGCCTGCTGGCCACGGGTGCCATCATGCTTGCCTTGAACAAGGTGTTCACCTATGTGCGCTCGATGTCCCACCTGTTCATCTCGGCCTTCTTCCTGCTGCAACTGTCCAACCCGTCGGGGCTGGTCGCCTTCAATGCGGGCACGCTGTTGTGCGTGGTGACCGCCGTGACGTTGCTGCCGCTGTTTGCGTCCTTCCAGGACAGCCATGCGCAGCGCAGCATCTTCTTGATATTTGCCCTGGTGGCGACGGGTGCCATGTTCCATTATGGCTTCCTGGCCCTCATCCCCGCCTATCTGCTCGGCTTTGCCAACATGCGGGCCCTGGGAGTCAAGGGAGTGCTGGCCATGTGCTTCGGCCTGGTGACCCCGTTCTGGATTGTCCTGGGCCTGGGTATCGCCAGCCCGCTGGATGCGGCGTGGCCGCAATGGTCGCTCACCGAGCGCCCCGCGATGAACGTGCTGGCGGTGGCAGCCGTGGCCACAGCTGTGCTGGGCATCGTGCTGGCCGCGATGAACCTGCTGACCATCCTGAATTACAGGATGCAGACGCGCGTGTATAACATCTTCCTGATGATACTGCTCGTGATGACCGTGGTGGCCGCCTGCCTCGACCATGAGGACCTGCCGGTGTTCCTGCCGCTGCTCAACCTGATGGTCGCTGTCCAGGTCGCCCAGTTCCACACCCTGCGCGTCACCCGCGGCTACCGTTATCTGTTCATCCTGTTGTTCACCCTGGCTTGCCTGGCGCTGGCCTTTGTCCACCTGTTCATGCCATGAGAATCATCGTCGACAGCCACATTCCCCACATCAGGGGCCTCATTGAGCCCCGTGCCCAGGTGCTGTATCTGGAGCCGGGAGACATCACCCGCGAGGTGGTCGAGGAGGCCGACGCCCTCATCGTGCGCACCCGCACCCGCTGCGATGCCGGCCTGCTCGACGGCAGCCGCGTGGGCTTCATCGGGTCGGCCACGATAGGCACCGACCACATCGACCTCGACTACTGCGCCAGCCACGGCATCACCGTGCGCAACGCCCCCGGCTGCAACGCTCCCGCCGTCGCCCAGTGGGTCTTTGCCGCAATTGCAGCCTGGATGCGTGCCCGCGGCATCGCCGCCCCGGCCGGCCTCACGCTCGGCATCGTCGGTGTGGGCCACATCGGTTCCATCGTCGCCCGCTGGGGCCGTCAACTGGGCTTCAACATCCTCCTCAACGACCCCCCCAAGGAAAACAGGGAAAATAGGGACGGTTCTTTTGATGTAATTTTGGCCCGAAAATTACATCAAAAGAACCGTCCCTATTTTCCCCTGGAGCAGTTGCAACGGCAGTGTGACATCATCACCTTCCACACGCCGCTGACGCGTGACGGCCAGTGGCCCACGTGGCACCTGTGTGACCAGCGCTTTATCGATGGCCTTGACCGTTGCCGCCTGATCCTGGATGCCGCCCGCGGCCCGATTGCCGACAACCAGGCCCTGCTGCGATGGCATGGCGATGTCGGCCTGGACTGCTGGGAAAATGAGCCCCGCATTTCCCGCGAATTGCTTGAAAAATGCCTTGTCGCTACGCCCCATATCGCGGGATATAGCGCCGAGGGCAAGCAGCGCGGCACCGCCATGATGCTGGCCGCCCTCAATGACTTCTATGGCTGGGACATCCCCGTTCCCGAGATTGCCGCGCCCGCCACGGGTGCCGCGGAGGTGACCCTCGACGGCATCGCTGCCAGCTACGACATCCTGGCCGATAGCGCCGCGCTGAAAAGCGACCCCGCCGCCTTTGAATCCCTGCGTAACCACTACCTCCATCGTCCCGAGTACCAGCTTTAGCATCAATAGATGTGTCCCCAGCCATCCATACGTCCAAGTGGACGGGAAAAAAGATGTAAGTGTTGTTCCTCATTCACTTGTGCTCATGGACGGATAGATGAAGGCAGGAAATAAGATCCAAGTGACGGAATCTTCCAGCCCGAATTGAGCAAATGAACTCCATTTTTCCGAGAATGAACATTTTGTTTTTCAAAACCTTAATAACCAATATTTTACAACATTCAA
>JAFTFA010000096.1 GCA_017449785.1 Muribaculaceae bacterium
GTATCGGTGTCCCCGTCTGGACTCTATTGCCCGACATCAAGCGCCCTCGGGTTTTTACTATTCCCACTTGTGTCTGAGACACTGCACACAGCACACACCAGAGGCAGATCACAAGGCAAAGCAGTTTTTTCATAAATTGAGACCTTTCTTAATGCCTTAAATCCGCAGCACATTTTTGAAATAACTTTATAACATCCTGGACAACAAAAAGTTGCCCAGGATTTTGCCATGTCAGGGATTTCACCTAATTTAGTGCTGCAATAAAAACCAGTCAAAAACCACTGACAGACATGGCAAAAGTAGTAATAAAGTCCGAGAAAATCATGCCCTATGGCGGTATTTATTTCGCCATAGGCCAGTTCAAGCGCCATTTTGCTGGAGAGATAGACCGCCATCTGGGCTTGCGTTGCCGCCTTGTGGGCTACCAGTACAGCGAGATCGTGATGGCGATGATGTGCAATTTCCTGTGCGGGGGCGACCGCACGGAAGACCTGTACAACTGCCGTGAGGGCATCGGCTATGCCCCCGGCCTGGGGCTGTGCAGCCCCGACACGGTGCTGCGCGGCATCGCCGAACTGACGGAGGCGGACACGGTTTACTCCAGCGCATCGGGTGGCACCTACCGCTTCAACACGGCCGAGCGGCTGAATGGCCTGCTGGTGAGGCTGGCGGTGCGCAGCGGCCAGCTCGTTCCGGGGCGGGAGTACGACTTGGACTTTGACCACGAGTTCGGCAAGGCCGAGAAGTGGGATGCCAAGTGGACCTACAAGGGCATGCGCGGCTACAGCCCGGGCATCGCCATCCTGACCGACGTCATCACGGGCGATGAGGTCATCGTCGGCGTGGAGAACCGGGACGGCAACACGCCGGTCAAGTTCCGCCAGCAGGACACGCTGCTGCGCATCATCTTCAACCTGGCCGAGCAGGGCATCCGCATCCGTTACGCCCGCATGGACTGCGGCTCTTACAGCCGCGAGGTGGTCCGGCTGCTGCTGGAGCACTGCCGCCACATCCTCATCCGCGCCGAGATGTCGGCCGCCCTGCGCGAAGAGCTGGAGCGCCCGCAGGTGTGGCGCAGGGCCGAGGTCGGAGGCATCGCCACCGAGACCACCAGCGTGCCGTTCACCGCCTTCGGCCACGACGCACCCAACTGCCGACTGGTCGTGCAGCGCACGCCCAAGCCCCGGGGTCCCGAGCAGGATATCTTCGAGTTCGACCGATACACCTACCGCGCCATCCTGACCAACAACAACCAAAGCAGCGAGCGCAGCGTGATCGAGCGCTACAACAAGCGGGGTGCCAAGGAGAGGGACATCGACCAGCTCAACAACGACTTCGGATGGCACTACCTGCCCAAGTCCGAGATGGGGCAGAACGCCGCCTTCATGCTCTTGTCGGCCATCATCTTCAACTTCTACCGCTGGCTGCTCAAGGACAAGGCCTTGAGAGGCTTCGGCGTGAACACGAGGACACGGCTCAAGGCATTCCTCAACCGCTTCATCGCCGTGCCAGCCAAGTGGACCACCAGCGGCAGACAGCGCATCCTCAACCTCTATACCCACAACAGGCAATATCAAGCAGTGTTCACACAATACGGATAACAGACACGTCTTCGGGGGAGAAAAACACACAAAAGACCGCCAATGAAATGCTGGGGGAAAGGGGGTGGTATGCATCCCTGGGATGAAAATTGAACCCAAGGAGCACAGAAACCGCACTTTCAAGCTATGAAAATGATAATCAACACGAAATTACCGCCAAACTAATTCTCTTGCGGATTTAAGGAGTAATTAAAATACATAGGTTTTGGTTTGAAAATAATTAAATTTTATATAGATTTGAGTGATAATTCTTACAATCTCAGGATTGTATTCCTTCTAACACATTTTTAATAATATAATCGTTGCAAAGTTAATGTGAATTATCCAACATTATAAACTATTTGTTGCTCGATACTGACACTTTCTTAACATTTTGGATGAAAATCGTTGCTAAATAAGGGTAGGCCGCTAAAGCCAAGAAACAGAATGCCCTATCCGCTACCGCCTCGTCGGAATTCCACAATAAAGTCAATTTTACTAAAGTATCATGAGTGTTTAAGAACAATCAAAGTACTGAAAAATAATAAATTACTATTATTATCAGTACTGCTGAACGCTATTTTAGTAAGATTCTTAAACAAATAGACGATATAACCAGGCGCGAGATGTCACAACGGCACATATCGATAACTCATCCATGAATTATCAGTCAAAATGATAACAAAATCATGTTTTTCATGA
>JAFTFA010000097.1 GCA_017449785.1 Muribaculaceae bacterium
CCCCTGTAATTTTGCTATAAAAAAAAACGAATTGCATAGTATGAAAAAATTGGATCTTTCATCCTACCGCAGGGTCAATGAATCCTTCGGCAGAAAAATGGTGTACCACATCGGGGTGGATTGCGGCTTCTTTGTCGAGATGAACTATATGGTGAATGCCATGATCTATTGCCTGGCCCACCGCATCAGGTTCCAGCTCTATAGCGACGATGCCAACTTCGGCACCGGCGTGGGCTGGACCGAGTATTTCCTGCCGTTCTGCGAGGAAGTGCACGAGACCTGGCACCAGGACTATAATTTCCACCGACTGCCATCCTGGGGCCGCATCCTGGAGCTATGCCGGAGCCAGCGGTCGCTGGGCCCCGTCGCCTGGAAAGTCAAGAAGGCCTTCAAGACCTTGATTGGGCACCGCCTGGCCCGTCGCGCCTATGGCGAAAAAGTATTGCTTGCCCAGGATGTCCCCAACGAACCGCTGGCAAGGTGCATTGTCCCCGAATTGGGCATTGATGGGGACTACGTGAGCACATTCGCCCTGCTGGCACGCATGATCTGGCGCCTCAATCCCGGCATGCGGCAACAGGAAGACGCCCTCAAGATGCAACTGTCGCTGCCCGCCACCTACTCGGGCGTGCAGATCAGGGGAGGCGACAAGGTGACCGAGACGCGATTGATTGACGGCAGGGCCCTCATCGAGCGGTTAAATCTCCACGACGGGGAATCCCTGTTCATCCTGACTGATGACTATCGCCAGTTCTTGAAAGCCAAAGAAGATTTCCCCCGGCTCAACCTCTTGACCCTGTGCCGGCAGCATCAAGTGGGCTATCATCACAAGCAGTTCTGCCAGGGCGATGACCACAGCAAGACCGACGCCATCTCGCGGCTGATCATCTCGGTTGACCTGCTGCTGTCCAGCAGTTCCTTCACGGGCAGCATCACCACCGGCCCCAGCGTCTTTATCATGAAGATGCGTCACAACGATCCCCGCGTCCAAGCCATCGACTGCCCCCCAGGCGACCTGCCGTCAGTATTGCGCCTCCCCCTATACGACCGCGCCCGCATCTCAACGACCCACCTCTAATCCGCCACAACTTCGCTACATGGCAACTCCCCGCTTGTTGTGCTGTCAATCGACATGATAACAGGCGGGGGCGGCCACGCCAAAGCGAGGCCCTACCGTTAGGCGGGGTGCTTGCAGGGGGACGGGGTGGACGGAGGGGTGAGGGAGACGGTGGGGAGTTGGGGCGGAAGTGTTAAAAGGTTGTTAACGGGTGGTGTTAAGGTGTTGAGGGTGAAGGTGGTGGGGGATTTCTCGTCGGCTTTTATCAAATGGAGCCTCTGGGCTTGCTCGATGATGGAGCGGTAGCGGGCTGTCTGCTTGATGAGGCGATGGCGGGCGGTGACGCGCTTGATGAGCTGGTCGCCGTCGATGGCCTGGTCGGGCGGGAGGACGTCGGGGATGATCTGGGTGAGCGTCTCGTCGTCGATGGGAGAGGCGGCGCCGTCGGGGGCCGGGGCTTCTGCCTCGCGGGGGAGGCCGTCGTCGCCGATGGTGAAGTGGAACTCGGAGGCGTCGGCGCCAGCGACCTCGACGCTCCTGACGAGGCGGACGGTGGTGTCGTTGCGCCTGGTGGTGACGGAGAGCACTGTGTCGGCCTGGGTGAACAGCGCCTTGCCGAGATTGCCCGTGGTGGAGGCGCGCTTGTTGAGCTCGTTATAGCCGATGAGGAGGAAGGAGATGTCGGAGTGGTTGATGTAGTCGCGGATGACGCGCTGGAACCGATGGGCGACGTTGATGCCGCAGATGGGCATCAGGTGGTCGATGTCGTCGATGACGACAAGTGTGGGCTTGATCTTGTCGATGTAGTAGTCGATGTACTCCACGAGGGGATAGTGGTCGTCGCGGAAGACGCCGAGGGCGTCGATGGAGAGCATGAAGAAACGGTCCTGCTCGGGGTTGAAGCGGGATGTGATCTGGCGGAAGAAGTGGGCGCAGGAGTGGGGGCTGCGGTGGGTGTCGATCCAGAGGACGCGCTTGGGGGTGGCTGGGGTGTCCTGGCTGTCGTCGTGCAGCTTGAGGGACGGTGCGCTGTCGTAGCCGGCGGACAGAAACGCGCCGGCGAGCATGGTGGCGTACTGGTGGGCGTGGCAGGTGTCCTTGCCGGTGAGGTAGGTGCAGTGGTGGCGGCGGATGACGGCGAGGCCCTTGATGGAGATGTAGGGCTTGATGCCGTAGGCGTCGATGTCGATCTGGCTGGAGATGAGGATGTCTTTCCAGGGCTTCTCGCTGTTGTCGAACTTGGTGTAGTAGTGGATTTTCATGGCTGTTATTTTTTAAATGGTGGATAATCGGGGGCAAAGATAATGCATGGAGGGGCGGTTGTCAAGAGGGGGAGGGGGATTTTTTACGAGCCGGAGGCTCGCAATACATCGACATTCTTGTTACGAGCCGATGGCTCGTAATACTGGGACGGTGCGAGCGGAGGGGGAAATCTTGTCAAGTAACACGAATTCCTTGAACTCCTATAAAAATGAACAAGGGACAGCATTATAAAAGTTGTCCCTTGTTGTTCATTGTGTTGTCTCTTGTTGTCTGATAAAGCGTTAGCCGCACTGGAAGTACTCGTTGACGAGCTGGGCGGTGCGCTTGGGATCGTGCTCGATGTCGTGGCGCAGGGTGCGGTCGTTGAACGAGCGCAGTTCGGCGATGATGCCGTCGATCATGTGAGCGCTGAAGACGCCATGCTCCTCGAAGGCGGCACGCAGCTTGTCCAAGCAGTCGGCACTGGCGACGCAGCTGTCGGGCAGGCAATCGAGCTCGTTGAGGCGGTCGGCGTTGGCAGCATCGTGGATGTTGACATCGACATAGGTCTTCTTGGCCAGCTCCAGAGCGTTCTCCATCTCGAAGCCGTGGCGGCAGGCTACACACAGGCCGGCCAGCAGCTGGTAGATGTCGGCCGAGCCGTCCGGCGAGCGCATCTCGACGGTCTGCTTCTGGGTCGTGTCAAAGTTGCTGGCGAGCTCCAGCGGGTTGGCGATGCGGCACATGTCGGCACCAGCGGTCCAGCCCAGCGGCACGCGCACGAGGACCGAGCGGTTGCGGTCACCCCAGCAGACGTTGGTGGGAGCCTCCTGGTGGGGAACCAGGCGGAAGTAGGACATCGGGTTCTTGTTACCGAAGGCCGTGATGGCGGGAGCCAGGTCCATCATGCCGGCGATGGCCTTGCGGGCCTCGTCGCTGAGGACGCCCTTGTCGTTGAGCATCATGTTGCGGCCGTCCTTCATCATGCGCATGTGGATGTGCAGACCCGAACCGGCCTTGCCGGTCGTGATCTTGGGGGCGAAGGTGACGTTCAGGTTGGCACGGAAGGCCAGGTTGCGGATCACCCACTTGGCGACCATCAGCTGGTCGGCAGCGTCGAGCACGGGAACGGGCAGGAACTCGATCTCGTTCTGCTCATAGACCACACCGTCCTGCTCAAAGTTACCTACCTCGCTGTGGCCGTACTTGATCTGGCCACCGGCCTTGGCGATGTAGTCCATGCAGCGCTGGCGGAAGTCGTTGGTCTTGGCATAGGGCATCGACTCGTGATAGCCGTGCTGGTCGCGGGCGGGATAGAAGTCAACCGAGGGACGGATGACATAATACTCCAGCTCACCCATGGCGTGGTACTCCATGCCGGTCACCTCGCGGAAGGCCTGGGCAGCCTTGCGCAGGGTGTTCTCGGGAGAGCTCTCCAGGGGCTTGCCGTCCTTGTCAAAGAACGAGCACAGCAGGCACAGGGTGGGAATCTCGGCAAAGGGATCGAGGAAAGCGGTGCTGAAGCGAGGCAGCACATACAGGTCGCTCGAGCTGGCCTGGATGAAGCTGAACAGGCTGGAACCGTCCACGCGCTCTCCACAGGAGAGGATGGTGCGCAGGTAATCCTTGCTGCTGATGACAAAATTCAAGGTTTTCAACTTGCCGTCACCACCGGGATACATGAAGTTGACCATGCGGATGTTGTTCTCCTCAATGTAGCGGATGATGTCGTCCTTGGTGAACTCTTGAGGTTCTTTCTGCAGGTAGGCTACTACCTGATTGGCGTTAAGTGCCAGAATTTCGTTTTCCACTTCTTTAAAATAATGATGTTTAGCGAGGCGGCCTGTTCCCATCTGGTTGTCAATTAGTTACCATTACACAGGCACCAGACAGCCTCAAAGGTTAATTAATGGCTTTTAGTTTAGGGCAAAGGTAGTCATTTTTTTAGAAGCGGAGGGCTTTTTCACAAAGATTTATTCGTCCTCAACGTTTTTTTCATCGTTGCCACTGGCAAAAAAGCCTCAACCGCTTGCACAACGGGAGATTATCCACTACCTTTGCCATCATCAAAGAACAATGAGAGCAACAACGATGAAGCAATTAATCCTACTGATTTCCACCCTATTGTCGTTGCTGGCAACCGGCCAGCAACTGCCCCAATTCTCCTACAAGGACTATGCCGGGTGGAGCTACAACAATCCCAACGTCGAGCTCACGACCGAGAACATCAGCAACTTCCGCATCTCGATCTATGTCGATAGCCAGGGCCGCGTCCTGACGCTCACCTCGCCCGAATTCTCGTGCGAGGGCATCGACAGCATCCACGCCGCCGTGACCTGGAAGCCCTGGAGCCTCAATGCCCCCGGCCTGACCATGGCGCTGAACTCCAACGACAGCACCGCTGTGGACTCGGTCTCCTGCGGCCCGACGGCAGCCACGACATCCCATCAGACCTTGACCTTCACCCTCGCCGTCCCCGACACCGTGACGACGGCAAGGCTGCGTTTCTTCTCGCCCCTAGCCGACGTCAGCACGGCAGGTGCCATCCGTCAGGTCACCCTGACGGGCATCACCGCGGCACCCCATCACGACGTGGTCACGGGCGATGTCAACGGCAATGGAAAAATAGGTATCGATGACGTCACGGCGCTCATCAACCATCTGCTGTCGGGCAATAGCGAGATCAGCCTTGAGGCCGCCGACGTCGATGAGGATGGCAAGATCAGCATCAGTGACGTCACCACGCTCATCAACATGCTGCTGCGGGCAAACTAGATGCGGGAATAGCGCAGGCCGTAGGCCATCACGACCGCAAAGCACACCACTGGCACGACAAACGACAAGTTCACGGCGGGCAGCAACGTGTCACCGCTGTCGATGATCATCGCCTGAACGGCGGGCAGAACACTGCCGCCCAGGATGGCCATGATGAGCCCTGCCGAGCCGACCTCGGCATCCTCATGGACACCGCCCAGGGCCAGGCCATAGATGGTGGGGAACATCAGGCTCATGCATGCCGAGACGGCCACGAGGCAATACATGCCCGTGCGGCCGCCCACGAGAATGACACCAGCCAGCAGCACGATGGCCAGCACCGAGAAGAACGCCAGCAGTCGGCCAGGCTTGAAGTACTTCATCAGGTAGATGTTCACAAACCGCATGAGGCAGAAGATGACCATCGCCACGATGTTATAACGCTGGGAAAGGACCTCGGCAGCCTGTTCGCTCATCCCCTCGCCCATAAACACGCGCGTACCATACTGGATGATGAAGGTCCAACAGGTGATCTGCGCTCCCACATAGAAGAATTGGGCCATCACGCCATGACGATAGGGCTTGTTGGCCCACAGGCGCTTCACCGCAGGCCACAGCGGGGAGCGGCGTTCACGAGCAGCCTGGTTCACGGCGGGAATGCGCACCAGCAGCAGGACCACCAGCAGCAGGATGATGACCACGCTCAACAGGGCATAGGGCTGGACCAGCACGCTCAGGTCGCTCTGCTTCAACGCCTCGAACTCGGCATCGTCGAGCACGGCGCGCTGGGCTGTGTCGAGCGGGGAGAGGCGAGCCTGGATCAAGTTCATTGCCACAAACATGCCCGCCAGCGACCCGATGGGGTTGAAGGACTGTGCGAAGTTCAGGCGGCGGGTAGCCGTCTCGCGGTCGCCCATGAGTAGGATATAGGGGTTGGCGGTCGTTTCCAGGAAGGACAGGCCGCAGGTGAGGATAAAATAGGCCAGGAGAAACGGTGCGAAAGTGCCTATCGCCTTGGCGGGGATGAACAGCAGCACGCCCAGGGCATACAGGGTCAATCCCGTCACGATGCCGCTCTTGAACGAGTGGCGGCGGATGAACATGGCGGCCGGCAGCGCCATGCAGAAGTAGCCGCCGTAGAAGGCGACCTGGACCAGCGTGCCGTCGGTCACGCTCATGCGGAAGATCTTGGAAAAAGCCTTCACCATCGGGTTGGTGATGTCGTTGGCAAAGCCCCACAGGGCAAAGCAG
>JAFTFA010000098.1 GCA_017449785.1 Muribaculaceae bacterium
AGGTTGACCGTGACCCGTTCCTGCCTGTACAACCTGCTGTGGACACTTGCCGTGGCTGCCGGCGTGATGGTCATGATGGAGACACAGCAACCTGCCGCCGCCGCTGTCTTGACGGCTGCGAGCATCGGCATTGCTGGACGCCAGATTATCGCCCTGTGGCGCCGCTGACACAGCGCAAGCGCCCTATCACCGAAACCAGTAACCCGCTTCACTGTCATCGGTTAAATTTTAATAATTGAGCGTTATTTTATTAACAATCCGACATCGCAAATCAAAAATTATACCTACCTTTGCACCGTGAATGAAATATTAACCGCGAGGGATCTCACCAGCAAATAGTTGAGATTCTTCTCATTTTTTGAGACTTTAAAAATTTAAAACACAGTATTTAGCATGGCTATTACTTACATGACCCAGGAAGGCTACGACAAGAAGATGGCGGAGCTTTCCCATCTTGAAAACGTGGAACGTCCCGACGTTGTACGCGCTATCGTTGAGGCACGCGACAAGGGCGACCTCTCAGAGAATGCCGAGTATGATGCCGCCAAGGAACGCCAGGGCATGCTCGAGGCCAAGATCGCCGAACTCAAGAGCCTGATTGCTTCGGCCCGCATCATCGACGAGAGTAAGATTACTACCGATGAGGTCCAGTTGCTCAACAAGGTGACCATCCGCAACCTGAAAAACAAGGCACAGGTAACTTATACCATCGTAACCGAGACCGAGGCCAACCTGCGTGAAGGCAAGATCTCGATTACCACTCCCATCGCCAAGGGCCTGCTCGGCCACAAGGTGGGTGATCAGGTCGAGGTACACGCTCCTGCTGGCCTGATGAAGTTTGAAATCCTTAAAATCGAAGTCTAATCGTCAAATAATCACGACACTATGGCAACCATTTTCAGCAAAATCGTCGCTGGTGAGATTCCCAGCTACAAGGTGGCCGAGGACGACCGCTACTATGCTTTTCTGGACATCAACCCGATGGCCAAGGGCCACACGCTGGTCATTCCCAAGCATGAGCTGAACTACATGTTTGACTTGAGCGAGGAAGAGTACGCGGGACTGTGGGCATTTGCCCGCAAGGTCGCCATGGCTCTGGAACAGGCTGTGCCCTGCAAGCGCATCGGCATCGGCGTGCTGGGACTTGAAGTGCCCCATTGCCACATCCATCTCGTGCCCATGCAGAGCGAGAAGGACATGGCCTTCGGCGGTCCCAAGTTGACCCTCCCTGCCGAGGAGATGCAGGCCATCGCCGACGCCATCGCCGCCAAGCTGTAAAAAGCTGGCTTCCCGAGCGATCGATTGTGACACATATCATCCATCACGAGGCATTCACCCCATCGACGGGGATGGATGCCTTGACTTGTTTACCCCACCCCACTGGAGTTCAGGCCAAACCCCCCAAGACACCAACAATGGCCGATCGCATCACGAGATTCAAGAAACTCAAATAACCGAACACTAATTATTCACAAGACTTGACACCATGATGACAGCTGGCAGTCAAACAATAACATTAAATTATCATCCCTGATAGGAGATTACTTCAAGAATTATCATTAACTTTGCAAAATAATTGTAATCGCGAACTGCGGTTACCATAACCAAAAGTCAAGAGAGCGCACGTCATGATGTGTTAAACAACAGATCAAAACGGCGCTTATATACTTGTTGAGATGAAAACCATTGTTGCATTAATAATACAAGGTTTAGCATAAACCTGAACATTTATTATATATAAACATCAATATTTACTGGATTATGAAATTAGTTACAATGGATCTTTTGATGTCCGCCGTGCTCATTGCGGCAGGGTGGACCGTCATGTCTGCCCAATCCACCCCGACCGAGCCTCCTGCTGCACAGCGCATCGGGCTGACCCTAGTGGACAACAAGAGCACCTACGTGGTTGGCGATGAGAAAAACAGCTACGAGAACATCTTGCGACTGGACCAGCCCGACGGCAATTACAAGCTGACTGCCGGTATGCTCAATGACGGCGACAACCACATCGTCGTGCACCGCAGCGACGACAAGGGTAACGACACCGTGGTCGCCCGCTTCAACCTGCATGGCGTGTACAATGCCCCGACGACCAAAGTCGTGAGCACAGTGGGCTTCAATGCCACATCGAGCACGACCACAATCACCCAGGCCATGCTGCCAGACAACTGGGGTACCGACGGGTCGAACCTGATCCTACAGACCAACGGTTACCTTTACATCACAGACCAAGGCGGCCTGACGTTTACCGTGCCCGAAGGCTACAGCAACAGCATCTTGCAGCTCATCATCTACGTGGGCAGTAATGTGCGTGGGTGCTATTTTGCCTACAATCACAACAACACCGGCTGGTATGTGGGCTCTCAAGTGAGCGCCAATACAGGTTACACCTATACGACTCTCACCGGTGTGAACAGCGGTGATGTCATCAGCATCTGCGGCGCTGAATCGAGTAGCGGCTCCTATTATCTTGCTGATTCTCCCGACATCGAGTTGATAGGCATCACCGAGCAACCTGTTACCCAGATGCCCTCGATGACCGTGACACCTACAATCAGTTATAGGGATGGAGAAGCCTGGGGCAATGAGGTCTCGGCAGGAAGTACCATGACCTATTCGATCAACGATGAAGTTGCACTTGGAAGCCTCGGCACCGTGACCGACAGATTTGACGAGACGACGGCAACCAACGAGCACCCGTCATCCTACAGTTATAACGTGGCATTTGACTCCGACATCATCTTGCCCGCCAACGGAGCGACAGGTCTGGACTTCGGTGCGAGCGCCGATTTTGCCTCGGCAACAGGCAGTTCCCCCACAACAGCGGCATTTACCGGTCCCGAGAACTGGAAATTCATTGCCACCAACGTTTACTCTCCCAGTGCAGGCAAGTCCTGCTATATTTTGCGCCATGGCAGCATCCTGTATGTGCTGCCCCCGACATTCATGGGCAACAGCGTGAATGTCACCGTTACCTCGGCCAACAGCGATGACGGAGCCGGGGACCTCTACGTCAATGGAGTTGTGCACACTTTTACCGCCGGCGAAACCTACACGTGGACAGTTCCCGCCAGTGCCAATGGAGCCATTGAGCTGAGGTCTAACCCAGTGGGATCCTTCTCCAACACCTACTCCAATGACTTCACCAGCATCACCATCTCGAGCGGTGCAAGCATGCTTCATAGCGCTGGCCCGAGGCAGATCGGGATCCACGACAGCATGGAGGACATCTACCATGCCATCGGCAAGTCCCTGCCCATGAATGAGACCAAGGAGGAGATTAATAATAAGGCTAAAATCAACGACTAACGAGAGACCGTAATATGAAAACGATAGTAAACAAAATCAGAGTCGCGCTCGTGCTGGGTTTCCTCGCCCTGGGCATGACAGTGCTGGCTCAAGAGATAGCCAACGTCGAGAAGATGTCGATGAGCACCCTGATGTTCCTTGACGAAATGGCAGGCAAGGTCAGCTTTGACGCACCGGCACCGGTCCTTAGAAGCGGTAGCCCTGAATTGATGCGA
>JAFTFA010000099.1 GCA_017449785.1 Muribaculaceae bacterium
AATTTTTAACATCTGCTTAAGAAAAAACGTATTTGGGGGTTTACAAACCTGCGCTTTGTGCTATAATACTTTTGTCCTGAGATAAGGGCCGCTAGCTCAGTTGGTCAGAGCACCAGGCTTTTAATTTGGGGGTCCTGGGTCCAAGTCCCATATATAAGCACACAGAATGCCCCGGATTCAGGGTCGCGAAGTCGGGGCATCGTTCTATCCGTAGTTCAACAGGGCGGTGAGCCGCTCCCGCACGAGCGAGAGCACGTCCCGCATCTTGTTGAGTGTTGCCTTGCCGTCCTCGTCAAGCATCTCGACGGCCTGACGGAGCAGACGGCAGTCGTCCTCGGTCAGGGGCATCCCGTTGATCGAGTAGTCGGGGTCGGCGTACCGGTAGTAGACACGGTCAAAGACCTCGATCGGGGCGTTGTAGCCCAACTTGTCGGACCGCATCATCTGGAGGTCGCCCTGGACGGTCCGTACGGACACCCCCTTGGTGACGCCCTCCATCTCCCGCAGGGCAGCGGAGCAAGCCTCGGTCAGGTCGTCTATGGTCCACAGACGGAACCTGTTGCGCAGGCAGCGGTCTATAGTCTTGTAGCGTATTAACGCGTTCTTGTTTGCTGGCATGAATATCTTGTGTAATTAATTTGTCCATAATGCTTGTTGATTAAAAGGTTACGCAGCGCAAGGCATTGCGTTTAATCGCAATGTGCTGCTGATATTTGAATGAATAGCTCGTTGTTTTCAATACCTGTCCAGGTCTCATGAGTCTTAATCTGTCCATCATGATTGATTGTTTTGTGCGCCGCACTCGGCGCTGGATGATAATTGCAGGCTGATGCCCATTATAAAAGTTGTTTCTGTTGTTCCCCGTTGTATGGGTTGTTTGAAAGAATGAATGCGGATGCCATCAGAAAAATCAGATGATTCAGTTGTTTCCCAAACAAGAAAAGCGGCTGGAATGTCTTGCTTGGCTCGACTTTCCAACCACTCATTATCTTTTGCTTGAGTAGTGTCTCGGGATATGACTACATGTTACATCACTGTGTGAGTGTCATGCTGGCACCGATTCCCTTGAAAGTCGTTGAGCATATTGCTTTATCTGATACACAGATATGGCGATAGCCTTCAAACCAACTCGTGGCTTGAATGCGTTTGCCCTTCAATATGTCAACTCTCAGTGTCAGCATGATAGCCTTCTCATAAAATTGGCCGCAAAATTACACCTTTTCACCGAAACCGCCAAATCTCTGACGGATTATTTTAATTCTGGCGTTTCTTTGTCGGAGTGAGAATCTTTGTGGCAGAATATGACGCCAGAGGAGTCATAAAGCAAAAAGAGGGCCATAAGGCGTTTTTCTGTAATTGGTTGATTGCCAGTTGTTTTCATGGTAATATTGGTTTCAAATAGGTGGAGCGGAACTGTTAACGAAGTGTTAATAGCACATTTCTCACTCTCGGCCACAAAGTTAGCACCGCCCTCCCACAGTTACAATGTCAATAAGCTATATCCCATCCGCTTCACGGTATCATTCCCCTCCCGTCAAGCAGAGGGCCGTGCGTAACAAGAGCAAAGAGGGTGTGTCATCATTCGGTTGCTGGCTTTTAATCGGCCTAGCGGCCGAGATATTAAGCAAAAATATGTGTAAAAATCGAGTAAAATAAATTTTTATTTTAATTTTATCAATAATTTTGTTGAATTTATTGAGCGAAGCTCGATCAAAGGTAACAGATGCCAATTAAGACACATCCACCTACAGTCGCCATGTTTCGAATGAGTTTTTACTTTGGTGATGATATAGATGTTGGCCCATCGGTGTTATTAACCGCCCTTTTCGGGCGGGAAATTAATCAAATTAATTTTAAAATTAAATTTTCTTCTAATTTCCCGTGCGTCAGCACGGTTTAATGCCGAAACGTTTCAACGCAGGGCCAACTGCTATATCGTTCCATTTATTTGATTTCTCGCGCGCAGCGCGATCTCATGTTTGCTGGTTGAGTTTTGCAACATCCACTTAATACCACCGATGGGCCAACATCTATATCATTGCCTAATCAATGGAATTTACTTTGCTGCTATCCAACAGCCGACAGCCATGATGACAGAGGCCACGATGAATGTCGGTGTTATGGGCTCGCCTAATATCAAAATAGACAGCAATGCGCCGATAAACGGTGCCAGGGCATAGTAAGTGCTGGTCTTAGCTGCTCCAATGGTGCGCTGGGCGTAAGTATAGAAGTAGATGCTCAGACCGTAGGCCACATAGCCGAGCAGGAGGATGATGCCAATATGCTGGAATGCGTTGAACGGGCGGGGGATAGGCTTTCATGCCACAATGTCCATGAATGGGCCTTGATGAGAGGCGATTCATGGACATTGTGGTGATGCTGGATGCGATTAGTCGGGGATCAGTCGTCGTCCTGGCCGTTTTGCTTGGCGATGCGCTTGCGCTCGAGTTCGTCGAGGATGATTTTGCGCATGCGGATGTGGTTGGGCGTGATCTCGACATACTCGTCGGCCTTGATGTACTCGAGGGCCTCCTCGAGGCTGAAGACGACGGGGGGCACGATCTTGACCTTGTCGTCGGCACCGCTGGCACGCATGTTGGTGAGCTTCTTGGACTTGGTGACGTTGATGACGAGGTCTTTCTCCTTGGTGTGCTCGCCGACGACCTGTCCGCCATAGACATCCTCCTGCGGGAAGATGAAGAAGCGTCCGCGGTCTTGCAGCTTGTCGATGGCGTAGGCATAGGCCGTGCCGCCTTCCATGGCGACGAGTGAACCGTTGGTGCGGCGTGAGATTTCGCCCTTCCAGGGTTCATAGTCGAGGAAGCGGTGTGACATGATGGCTTCGCCGGCACTGGCCGTGAGGACGTTGGTGCGCAGTCCGATGATGCCCCTCGAGGGTATCTTGAATTGCAGGTGGATGCGGTCGTTCTGGGTATCCATCATGGTCATTTCGCCCTTGCGGCGGGTGACCATGTCGATCATCTTGCTGGAATACTCCTCGGGGACGTTGATGCTGAGTTCCTCGATGGGCTCGCACTTGACGCCATTGATGGTCTTGATGATGACCTGGGGCTGGCCCACCTGGAGCTCATAGCCCTCGCGGCGCATCTCCTCGATGAGCACCGAGAGATGCAGCACACCGCGGCCGAAGACGTTCCACGCGTCCTCGTTCTCGGTGCGCTCGACGCGCAGGGCGAGGTTCTTGTCGAGCTCGCGTTGCAGTCGGTCCCAGATGTGGCGTGAGGTGACGTACTTGCCGTCCCTGCCGAAGAAGGGCGAGTCATTGATGCAGAAGCGCATCGACATGGTGGGCTCGTCGATGGCGATGCGGGGCAGCGGCTCGGGGTTGGCGGGTAGGGTGACGGTGTCACCGATCTCAAAGCCCTCAAGGCCGATGATGGCGCAGATGTCGCCGCTGCTGACGCTCTCGACGTGCTTCTGTCCCATGCCCTCGAAGGTACGCAGCTCCTTGATCTTCTGCTTCACGACCTCACCGTCGCGCTTGCACAGGGCGACTTCCATGCCGTCCTTGAGCGTGCCGCGGTGAACGCGGCCCACGGCGATGCGGCCCACATAGCTGCTGTAGTCCAGCGAGGTGATGAGCATCTGGGGGTCACCCTCGAGCATCTCGGGCTCGGGGATGTACTCGATGATGGCGTTGAGCACGGCGGTGATGTCCTCGGTGGGCTTCTGCCAGTCGTCGCTCATCCAGCCCTCCTTGGCCGAGCCAAAGATGGTGGGGAAATCGAGCTGGTCCTCGGTAGCGTCGAGGTTGCACATCAGGTCAAAGACCATCTCCTGCACCTCATCGGGGCGGCAGTTGGGCTTGTCGACCTTGTTGATGACGACGATGGGCTTGAGGCCCAGTTGCAAAGCCTTCTGCAACACAAAACGCGTCTGGGGCATCGGGCCTTCAAAGGCGTCCACCAGGAGCAGGCAGCCGTCGGCCATGTTGAGCACGCGCTCTACCTCGCCGCCGAAGTCGCTGTGTCCCGGGGTGTCGATGATGTTGATCTTGTAACCTTTGTAGGAAATGGAGACGTTCTTGGACAGGATGGTGATGCCGCGCTCGCGCTCCAAGTCATTGCTGTCGAGGATCTGCGTGCCCATGTTTTGGTTATCGCGGAACAGGTTACCTGCCGCTAACATCTTATCTACCAGAGTTGTTTTGCCATGATCGACGTGTGCGATAATGGCCACATTGCGGATGTTTTGCATATTGCCTTGGATGAATTTTGGGTGCAAAGATAATGCAAATCGGTGGGAGGGCAAAGCAACTGACTGATTTTTTCCATTGTGGCAGGGGAAAGTTTGGCGGGCTGAGACCCTTGGATGCCTGATAATAGTGAGGGAAAATGGTGGGCTGGAGAGTGGGGCGGAAGTGTTAAAATCGCGATGCTGGATGTTGCTATCTTGCTGAAACACAAGGCAAAGCGGTTGCCTGGAGCGAGGCGGAGCCTCGCAATACACCGACGGGGCAGAAGCACGGGAATGGCTTGTTGCCGGGGAGAAGGGGGATTATTCTTGTGGATGAGGGACCGGACGGGTGCAGCGGGTGAGGATGTAGCGGGGATAGACAATCGTGGTGAAAGAGCAACGGGCGGCGGCATCGAGCAGGTGGGGCACGTCCAGGCCGCTGGGGTTGCCGGCGAGCTTGTAGAAGCTCTCCTTCATGGTCCACAGGCGGGTGAAGGCGACCTCGGGCCGTTGCGAGGCGAGAATCTGGCTCATCTCGTCCTCGCTCATCACGGCCATGGCAATGTCCTTGTTGTAGTGGTCGGTCGTCTCGATGTCGATGCCCAGCGGATGATCACCGACGGCACATGCCACCGCCTCGCGACAGTGGCTCAGGCTGAAGTGGATAGACGGGAACCGGGCCAGGGTGGGCTTGCCGTTATTGTCGTAGTTGAACAATGGGCACTCGGTGATGCCATATTCCCGCAGCAGGGCTTGCCGCAGCAGCCTGTAGGCCGCCAGGCACAGCCGCCGATCGCGCTCGTGGCGGTAACGCAGGGCATATTGCCGCCGCTGCGGGCTCACCGCCGCGAGTGCTTCGGTCAGGTCGAAGTCCCAGATGTGACTGTCGATATAGATCATGCCGCCCAGTGAAAACGTCCCCTTATCTCCGCTATTGTTTCAGGACAAACTGGATGCGGGTCGCCTTGTGCATGGCAAGGATGGCTATGGCTTCAATCATGTAGGCGATGAGGTAGCTGTGCCAGATGTACTGCGGCAACGTCTTGGCCATGATCCACAGCACGGGAATCACCGTGAGCGACAGGGCAAACGAGATAAACAACGCCATGTGGTGATGGCTGTAGAGTTTATAGACGATCATCAGCACATAGATGTAGCAGAACGGGATGAAGCTCAGCGCAAAGACGCGCAGGGCGGGAACGCTCTGGACCAGCATCTCGGGCTCGTCGCAGCCAAACAACTTGGCGATGCCTTGCGGGAAGATCCACACGATCATGCAGGTGATGGCCATGGATGCAGTGATGAAGTGGAAACCCTTGCGGATGACCGTCCTCAACCCCTGCTCGTCCTTCTTGCCCACCTGGATAGCGCCCAGCGATTGCAGCGTCTGGCAGGTGCCCGACACAAAGAGGTTGTAGATCTGCAGCAGGTTCATGCACAGGGCGAACACAAAGATGCCCGTGCGGCCCGTGGTCGAGAGCACAATCTTGTTGGCGCTGAACAGCAGTAGCGTCAAGCAGATTGAGGCGACGGCCAGCGGCGCCCCCTGGGAGACGATGCGGCGCACGGTGTCCATGAAGCCCTCGCCCGAGAGGACGGGAGTCAGCCGGCGATTCTCGGGGTTGCGCCAGTGGGTGAGCAGGATGGCAATGCCCACGAGGTGACCCACGACGGTGGCTGCCGACGAACCCGTGATGCCCCAGCCGAAGCACTGGATGAACACGATGTCGAGCAGCAGATTGACCGTGTTGTCGATGATGACGGCCAGCGACACGAGTCGCGGGCTGCCGTCCACGCCGACCATGGTCGAGAGGCCCCACATGAGGATAAAGGCCGGATTGCCGACAAGCAGCACCTGCATGTAGTCATAGGCCAGTGGCAGGATCTGCTCGTTGCTGCATAGCAGGCGGGCCATCTGGTGCGGGAACATCAAGCCGCCGATGACGGCCAGCATGATACCCAGGCCCACGCTCAGCGTCAGGGCCCGGGTGAAGTAGTTGCGGGCCAGGTCAATCTTCTTCTGCCCCAGTGCATAGGCCACCAGCATTCCTGCACCTGCATTGATGAGCAGGTGCAGGGTGAAGATGAACTGGACGATGGGCTTAGAGAGGTTGATGGCGCTGACGCCGTCCTCGCTGATGAGGTTGCCCACGATGATACCGTCAACCACGTTGCCCAGGCAGCCCGACAGGGCAACCAGGATGTAGGCCGACAGGTAGCGGTAGAATTGAGCGGTGATGTCACCGTCTTGCAGTCGTTTGTCCATGGCGATGTGTCAAGAAAATCACATGTCAAAGAAACCGAGTGAACCGATGGCGGTGAGCATGCGCTCCACATAGTCCCACGACGTGGGTGACCAGGCGAAGCCCAAGCGGTAGAGCACCTGGGTCGTGTAGTCGTTGTCGCGGCGCACGTCGGTAGTCTTCTGTCCATGGGCCATGTCCTGATAGGCCAGCAGACTCGACATCGAGCGGGCCTTGACGGGATCCTCCTTGGCAGCGTCCATGATCTGCTGGAACTCCTCGGGCTCGACAAACTTCACGCCGCTGCCCACCGAGGTCAATCCCATGAGCACGTCGCCCAGGAACTGGCCGTGGATGTTGTAGGGGTGGAAGACACAGCACTCGCGCGGCGTGGTCGCCAGCAGCACGATGGCATGGGCCACCTCGTTGATGGGCGAGAATTCCACCTGCTTGTTGCGCATCGAGTGGGGGCAGGCCTCCAGCATGTTATAGACCTTGATGCGGCCCATGAACGAGTTGGTCTGGAAGTTGGCCTGGAACTCGCCGTCGGTCGATCGGGCGGCCAGGTTGCCCACGCGCATAATCTTGGCGTTCAGCCCATGGCGGGCGATGGCATCGAGGATGAGGCGCTCGGCCATGAACTTGGAGTGGATGTACTTGTTGCCCAGGAATTGTCCCATATAGAGGCGCTGCTCGGTGAAGACGTCATTCTTCACCTCACCGGCCCACAGACCGCGGGTGCTCGCCGTGGAGATGTGGATGAGCCTTGCACCCGTCTTGACGCAATAGTCCACACAGCGCTGTGCTCCGCCGATGTTCACATCCTCGATCTCGGTGCCCTCGCTGAAGTGCTTGACAATGGCGGCGCAGTTGAAGATCGTGTCCACTTCCAGACCCTGGCCAAAGTCGCTCGTCACGTCGCCCAGCACGATGTGCAGGCGAGAACCGAACAACTCGGTGAACGAGGCGTCGAAGTAGTAGAACAGCAGCGACTTGAGGCGGCGTTCGGCAGCCTCGAGGGTCTTGCCGCGCACCAGGCAGTAGATCTCCTGGGCGTCGCTGTCGATGAGGTCGCGCAGGATGTGGATGCCCAGGTAGCCCGTTGCACCCGTCAGCAGCACCTTGCCCAGCTGCTGGCACTCGCCGCGGCGGTATGCCGCCAGCGTGTTGCCTTGTAGCAGGTTGTCGATGGCCGTGTAGTCATAGTGGGTGACCACGTCGTCGCCAGCGGCGTCGGGTGACTCGCCGGTCACCAGGCGTGCCAGTTGTCGCGGGGTGGGGTTGGCAAACACGTCGCCATAGGCCACGTGGATGCCCGCCTTGTCGGCCTCGATGATGACGCGGGTCACCACGAGCGACGTGCCACCGAGCTCAAAGAAGTTGTCGGTCGCACCCACCTTGTCCATTTGCAGGATGTCGGCAAAGATGTCACAGAAGGCCCGCTCCGTGTCGTTGACCGGAGCCTCGTAGGCCGACGTGACGGCCAGCACGGGCTCGGGCAGCGCCTTGACGTCGGTCTTGCCGTTGGGCGTCATGGGCATCTCGGGCAGCTGCAGGTAGGCCGTGGGCACCATGTATTGCGTCAGGCTCTTGGAAACCTCGGCCTTCAACGCGTCGGGTGCGATTTCGTGATCGGCGGTATAGTAGGCACACAGGTGCTCCTTGTCATTGAGTTTGCGTATCATGATGACCACCTTCTTCATGCCCTCGACCTTGAGCATCACGTTCTCGATCTCGCCCAGCTCGATGCGCAATCCGCGCAGCTTGATCTGGTGGTCGGTACGGCCCAGGATGACGACGTCGCCGTCGGGCAGCCACTTGGCATAGTCGCCCGATTTATAGATGCGGGTGCCGTGGTAGTCGATGAAGCGCTCGCGGGTCATCTTGTCCAGGTTGTTGTAGCCATGGGCCACGCCGCGGCCACCGATGTAGAGTTCGCCGACAACGCCCACTGGCAACTCGTTGCCGTCGGCATCGACGATAAATTCGGTGACGTTGAGCTGCGGCTTGCCCACGGTGACCAGGTCGGCGTGGGTCAATTCCTTGTTGTTGGACGCAACGGTGGTCTCGGTGGGGCCGTAGCAGTTGAAGATGCGGGCCCGTGTGACGTCACGCAGCTGCTTGAGCAACTGGTCGGAGAACTTCTCGCCGCCGGCACGCACGATGTTGATGCGGCTGATGGCGTCGCAGAAGTCAGGACTCGTCAGCCACGTCATCCAGCGCGACGGGGTGCCCGACACCATGTTGATGTGCTCATCATTGATCAGGTGGGACAGGTCGAGCGGGTTGTTGGCCTGCTCCTCGGTGGCGACGATGAGCGTCTTGCCGTTGAACATGGCGGTGCCGATGTCCTGGAGCGCGGCGTCAAACGAAATCGTGGTCACGCTCAGGATGCGGTCGGCATCGGTCAGCACGCCGTTGGCAAACACGTTGGCCGGGTGGCCATACAGGTAGTTGCAGATGCCGCGGTGATGCAGCATCACACCCTTAGGACGGCCGGTAGAGCCGCTGGTGTAGATCAGGTAGGCCAGGTCGTCGGGGGTGATGTCGGCAGCCACGGTGCCGTCGTTGTCGTCATTGATCAGGTCCTCGACATCGATGGCCTTGCCGTCGGGCACGGTGCCCATGCGGTCGGCCGTGGTGATGATGTAGCGGGCCTCGCTGTCCTCAAGGATGAGCTTCACGCGGTCGGCGGGATACTCGGGGTCACAGGGGATGTAGGCAGCACCGGCCTTCAGCACACCGAACAGGGCCAGGACAAGGCGGCTCGTGCGCGGCAGCAGCAGGGCGACGCGGTCCCGGGCCTGCACACCACGATGACGCAGGGCGGCAGCGATGCGGCTGGTCACCTGGTCCATTTCCCGATAGGTGAAGCGGCCATCGACGGCCACGAGTGCCTCGTGGTCGGGCTGTGTCTGGGCGAAGTGGCCGATGCACTCGTGGAAGAAGGTGAAGGGTGCCTCGCCCGTCGCGGTCTCGCGCAGGTGGGACAATTCTTCCTCCTGGTTCTCGCTCACGATAGACAGCTGGCGCAACTTGGCCTGCGGCTGCTCCATCATCCTGGCGGCAACAGCCGCGATGCTCTCGGCAAGGCCACGGCCGACGCGCTCGGTGTAGATCGAGTCGTCATATTGCACGACCACGCCGCGGGACTCGATCTTGATGTTGATCTTGAACTTGGGCACGTTGAGTTCCAGCAGCTCCTGGCCGATGGGCTTGCCGTCCACGGTGTACTGCGAGAGCACGCCCACCTGATAGGCATAGGCGATGGCGGGACGGAACCCATAGTCGGTGGCGATGCGGGCAAACGGGTAATCCTCGTGGCGCAGCGTCTGGTCGAACGTGTCGCTGGCGGTCTTGAGGAAGTCGCTCACCGTCACGTCGTCGATGTTCATGCCCAGGGCGAGCGTGTTGACAAACATGCCCACCGTGTCGGCAATCTTGAGGTTGCTGCGGCCGCTGCTGACGGTGCACAGATAGACCTCGCGGTTGTTGGTGTAGCGTGAAACGACATAGGATGTGGCGGCAAGGAACAAGTGGGCGGGAGTGATCTCCTGCTGGCGGCAGAAGGCTGCTGCCTTCTCCATGTCGGCAGGACAGACGGCTTCGCCGATGTAGCCCTGCTCGTCGCTCTTGGGCAGGTCGGCGGGAATCTCGCTGGCTCCCTCACAGGTCTGCAATTTCTCGGCAAAGAACTGCTGCGACGCCTTGAAGGAGTCGGTCTGCTCGGCCTCTTGCTGGTCGGTGACAAAGTCCAGGTAGTTATAGCTCTCTTTCTCGACGGGCTTGCCCTCGAGTGCGGCATTGATCTGGCGGATAAGCAGGTCGGCCGAACCGCCGTCAAACACGAGGTGGTGCATGTCGATGAGCAGATAGACTTGGGAAGGAGTCTTGACGACCTCGGCGCGGTAGAGCGGCGCCTTCTGCAGGTTGAAGGGCTGCACAAACTCGTTCTTGTACCTGGCCAATTCATCGTCGCTCATCTGGGTGATCTTCACCTCGACGGGCACGGCACCCTCGAGCGTCTGCACGATGGTGTCACCCATGGTGGTGAAGTGTACGCTCAGTTCGGGATGCGCCTCGATGACTTGCTTCACGGCATCGGCGAGGGCGCCGGCATCGGTGCCCTCGGGGTAGGAGAGCAGGTAAGGAATATTATAGATGGTGGATGCTGGATTCTTCAGGCAATCAAAGTAAACGCCTGTCTGGGCATAGGACAACGGGGCATGGGTCCTGGTCTGCCCGTCGGTTGAAGAAGCCTGGGCAGCCGGAGTGGTGCCGCCGGCAAGCATCATCTTCAGAATATCGTTCTCAATCGACTGGATGGTGCCCGTTTTCACCAGGCTGCGAGAGTCGAGGGTCACGCCATAGCGTTTATTGACTTGCACGGCCAGCTTGATGGCCGAGATGGAGGTCAAGCCAGCGTAGCCGAGCACCGTAGTCACGCCAAAGTCGGTCGTGTTGACGATGTCGGCAACAATCTGGTGCAGTTCCTGCTCGAGCACGTTCATGGGCACGTTGGTCTCCTCGACGGCAGCAGCCTTCTTCTCGGGCTTGGGCAGGGCGCGCTTGTTGACCTTCTGGTTCTGGTTCAGGGGGATGCTGTCGATCTGCATCGTCACGGCAGGAACCATGTAGGGGGGCTTCTGGTCGAGGATGAAGTTGTTGAGCGCCTCGATGTCCACCTGGCTGTCGCTCACGATGTAGGCCGCGATGAACTTGCCGCCGCCCTCCTCGTCAAATGCCTGTACCGTGGCATCCTTGATGCCCGGGAACTCGCGGATGACGCCCTCGACCTCCTTCAACTCGATGCGGAAGCCGCGGATCTTGACCTGACCGTCGCGACGACCCACAAACTGGATGTCACCCGAGGGCAGGTAGCGCACGATGTCGCCCGTGCGATAGACACGGCGGTATTTCTCCTTGTCGGTAAACGGGTTGGTGATATAGACCTCGGTGGTCTTCTCGGGGCGGTTCAGGTAGCCGCGGCTCACCTGGGGACCTGCTACCCACAACTCGCCGGCAGCTCCCACGGGCAAGCGGTGGCCCTGGGCATCGACGATGTACAGCCGCATGTTGTCCAGCGGCTTGCCGATGGGTATCTCCTTCATCTTCTTGTCCACCTGATAGGTGGTGGTGAAGATGGTGCACTCGGTGGGTCCATAGACGTTATAGAACTTGTAGCCCTGGGGCGGTGTCAATGACGCCAACTTCTCGCCGCCGGTCGACAGGTAGAGCAGCGAGTGGTTCTCGATGCTGGTGGCGAACTGGTAGCCCACCTGGGTCGTCATGAACGAGTGGGTGATGTGGTTCTGCTCGAAGTAATCGTTCAGGGCGATCAGGTCGAGGCGCAGTTCCTCGGGAACAATATAGACGGTGGAGCCGCAGGTGAGGGCCGGGTACATGTCCATCATGCAGGCATCAAAACCGTAGCTGGCATAGGCAGCCACGTTGTGCTCGGCTTGGAGGCTGTAGTAGCGCTGATACCAGTGGCAGAAGGCCACCAGATTGCGATGTGTCAACTGGCAACCCTTGGGAATGCCCGTCGAGCCCGATGTGTACAGCATGATAAAGAGCTGGTCGGGAGTGATTTCCACCTCGGGAGCGGCCTGGTCGGGCAGACCGGCAATATCCTTGGTGAGCAGCACGGGACCCTGGTATTCATCGACAATGGGGCACAACTCCTCATCGGCAATCAAGAGCTTGGCTGCTGCATCCTGCATCATGAAGTTGAGGCGCTCCTTGGGGTAGCTGGGATCCAGCGGCTGATAGGCGCAACCGGCCTTGAGCACGCCCAGAGAGGCAATGGCCATCCACTCGCAGCGCGGAATCAGTACCGACACGACATCCTCGGTCCCAAGGCCCATGCCGGCGATGTGGGCCGCGATGCGGTCGCTGATGGCGTCCACCTGTTGATAGGTGAATCGATTGTCCTTATAGACGACAGCGATGGCCTGGGGAGTAGCCTGGGCCTGCTGACGGAAGAGCGACACGATCGTCTGGGTGTCGTCATAGTCCACATCGTTGTCGTTGAAGCTGTCGAGCTCGGCGATCTGGTCGGCAGCGGTGATATTGATGTCGCACAGGCGTTCACAGGCGAGGAATCCCTCGATGACATTCTCGTAGCTCTCCAGGATCTGGGCGATGAAGGCGCGGGAATACTCGTTGGAATTATACTCGGCCTTGGCGACGCACTTGCCGTCCTGGATGAAGACTTTCATATAGAATGAGGCATCCAGCGTGCTGTTGCCGATGCGCACCGTCTGCATGGGTTTGCCGCCCATGGTCTCGTTGTCAAACAACTGGCCGTGCCATGCAAACATCGAGTTGCTCTGCAGGTTCAGGTCGGCCATGGCATCGCTGTAGGTGTACACCTCGTGCTGGCGGCAGCCGCTCATCTGGGCCTGATTCTGCTGCAGCAGTTCAAGCACGGTGGTCTCGGGCGTGAACTTGGCATATACCGGGAGGGTCTTTACCGTCATGCCCACCGAATGGGCAAAGCGCTTGTCGGGCCTGCCGTTATAGACGGTCGTGAACAAGCATTCGGGCTCGTTGTTGAACTTGGCGAGCAGGAAGGCATAGGCCGTAGTGAACAGGGTGCTCTTGAACACGCCATTGCCCTTGCAGAACTCGTCGACGCGAGTCATGTCGAGCGACATGGTGCGTGCCATGTTGTCCTCGCGGTGCTCGGGGTCCTCGACATCGGGCATGAATTGGGTGAAGGTGTCGCCGCAGTCAAAGTTCTGGGCATACCACTGGCGGCCTTCCTCCAGGGCTTGGGTAGCGCGGGCGGCAGCCTCGGCGTTGGCGACTTCCATGAGGGTAAGTTCCTCGGGGGCGATGGCCTCGCCGCGGTAGGCCTTGTCGATGTCCTGGAGCATGATCTGCATCGACGTGCCGTCCACGATGATGTGATGATAGTCCAGGAACAGGTAATAATGGCTCTTGTCGCGCATCAGGTGAACATGGAACAGCCGTCCGCCATCGATATCAAAGGGCTCGACCAGGCGGCTTTTTTCCTGCTCGATGTCCTGGATATCCTCGATGGCGAGTGACCATGGCTCAAGAGCCATGTCCAGGGTCTGCATCGTTTCTCCAGCCTCGTTGAGAGAGATTCTGGTGAAGAGGGTGGGGTGGGCCTTGAAAGCCGTCTCGATAGCATCGAGAAGACGGTCGCCGTCGAGCGAGCCGTCGAGCACGTAGATATAGGGCAGATTGTAATAGGGTTCGCCCTTGTGGCTTGCACATTCTACATATATACCTGATTGTGACGTTAATAAAGGTGCTGATGATTTCATATTAATGCTTGATTCTATTTGGGTTTTCATTTACCATTTGATTGAAAAAATGCGCGGGTTGATATTGATCGCCAACCATCCCCAGCGCAGGGAGTTCTCGTTACCCGATCGCTTGAGCCGTTCCATCGTGTCGGTTCCCCACATCAGTGAAACACCCGCCGCAAAGGCTACGTCGCGGGTGAGGGCATATCTGGCTTGAAACTCCCACTCATGGCCCAGTGTCTGGCCCATGTCTTCCAGCTTGGTGGCTGTGGCAAAATAGTGGTAAGACGTGCTCAGGTTCAGGCCGTTGATGGGTCGATAGGAACCACCGATGTAGGCATTCTGCAAGCCAGGGGTGAAGCCGAAGAAATAGGTGCTCACATAGAAGAAGTCCATAGCGCCATAGAACTTGTGGTGCGAACCATAGACTGTGCTGAAGCCCCTGACGACCTCGTGGCGGGTCATTCCGATAGCGCCCTCGGTGGGCACGGCAAAGTACTTGTCGCCGCTCAGGTAATCAAATCCGGCAGTGATGTCGTAGGTTGCCGTGGGCTTAAAGGTGGCCTTGCCGCTGGCCATCCAGGCATCAATCTTCATGTTGGTCTCGTTGTGGCCAAACTGGTGATAATAGGATGCCGATACCGACCAGTGCTTGGGGGTGAATTTCACATATCCACCCAGCAGGTGCTGGAAGATTGTCTTGTCTCTATCCAAGGTGCCGATGTTGTCCTTGTCGGCCTGCATGCCGATGTTCATGAACAACAGCGAGGCACCCAGCGGAAAGCGCGGCACGTCATAGTGGTACCACAGGGTCTGCATGGTCTTGTAGGGCTGTGCCCCGCCCGAGTAGTAGTTGCCGCCACTGGTCATCACTTCGGCATTCTGGTTATAGGCCAGGATGGCGTGAGCCTTGTGCCCGTGTCCCTCATATCCCAGTCGCAGCACATCGTGGGACGACGAGGCCATGGCCCAGTCATCCGAGCCGATGATGCGCTCGTCATCATAGTCGAGGGCGATGCGTCCCAACTGGGCAAACATGCCGTTGCGCGCCTCCAACTTAGCCCATGCCTCATAGAGATTGAACGCTCCCTTGCCAGCCTGCCCCCACACGCCATTGTGCTGTGGCGTCACGCGTGCCTCCAGCCAGTCCCGCTTGAAGTTGATGGGAAGGCGCGTGCGGGCCATGATGAAGTTGGAACTGGCCACCTTATCGCCGCTGTCGCTATCGGACGAGGGATCGGCCGCTGGTAAACCACCATAGCGCGTCTCGCCGCGCGTCATGAACTGCAGCGACACGTCAAATTGATTCTTGGGTGGCTCGGCGACGGTGTCGGTTGCCGGCTGTGCTGTCGCCAGCATGGCAGGCAAGACAGTGGCTGCAAGCAGCCACCGCTTGATGGTGATGGGTCTAAAAAGCATGGGGTGATTATTCAAACTCAAACAGGTTGATGAAGCCCGTGATCTTGAACACGTTCTTGATGTCGTCATTGACATTGCGCAGGACGACCTTCTTGCCCTTGGCCTTGGTCTTCTTGAGCACGTCGAGCAGGATGCGCAGTCCGCTGGATGCGATGTACTCCAGCTCTTGGCACTCAAACACTATGTCGCGGGGAACGTCCCCCTCGGTAACGGGTTTCAATGTCTGTTCCGACTCGATGGCGGCTGCCGTGTCGAGCGAGCCGATCATGGTGACGATGGTCTGTCCTTCAAGTTCTTGAATTGTCGTTTTCATTGTTCTGTTATTCAAAATTAGTTGGTTGTTGATATTTCTTAATTGATTCTTATTGTTTTACTTGTTGATAGTCTTTCTTGAGCGTGAGCACGTTCTTGCCGTCGGTGTACTCATAGTTGATGGTGTCCATCAACTGCTGCACGAGCAGGATGCCCAGGCCGCCGATGGGCCTCTCCTCGGCAGTGAGGGTGGTATCGACCTCGCCCCGCTGCGTCGGGTCAAAGGCCTTGCCCTCGTCGCTGATGACAAACTTGAGGCTCTGCTCGGTGGCGATGGCATCGATGGCCACATAGCCCTGCGTGCCAATGGGGTAGGCATAGTTCATGACGTTGACCACGGCTTCCTCGACGGCAAGCATTATCTGTGACGCCATAGACGGCTCCAGGTTTAATCGGTTGCAGGTCGATTTGACAAAATCGTTCAACTGCGGCACCTGGCGCACATCGTTATCCAGCGTGATGGTCTCGTGCAACACTTCGCGTTCATGCTGCATCTGGTATTGCAGCGTGAGCATGGTCAGGTCATCGCTCTGTTCGGCACCGCTGGTGAAGCGGTGGACCGCATCGAGCATGGCGCTGGTGAACTGCATGGGGGTGAGCCCGCCGTGGTCGAGGCTGGCACGGGCGGTGTCGATGACGCGTTGCAGGCCGAACATGTCGTGCTGGGTGTTGAAGGCCTCGGTCAAGCCGTCGGTATAGAGGAACAGCGTGGTGTCGCTCGTCAACTGGATCTGCTGCTGGGCATACTTGATGTCGTCAAACACGCCGATGGGCATGTTGGCATCGACGGGCAGCGTCTTGACCTCGCCGCTGATGAGCAGGGGCGCGTCGTGACCGGCATTGCAGTAGCGCAGACGTCCCGTGGGCAGGTCGAGTACGCCGATGAACAGCGTGACAAACATGTTGGCATTGTTGCCCTCGCAGGCCGCCTCGTTGATCGAACGCATGAGGTGGGCCGGGTTGCTCTCGTAGCGGGCAAAACTGCGGAAGAAGGAATGCACCACCGCCATCACTAGCGACGACGGTACCCCCTTGCCGCTCACGTCGCCGATGCAGAAGTAGAGTTTCTCGTCACGGATGAAGTAGTCATACAGGTCGCCGCCCACCTCCAGGGCCGTCTCCTGGGTACCGATGACGTCGATGTCGGGCCGATGGATCTCCTGTGAAGGCAGCATCTCGGCCTGGATGTTGTTGGCGATGCGCAGTTCGCTCTTGGTGCGCTCCTTGTTGAGCGTGGACTCGTTGAGCCGTTGCACGTTGCGGTTGTAGCGGTACAGGATGAATCCCAGCAGCGAGAAGCCCGCCAGCAGCATCAACAGCAGGTTGTGGCGCATGTGCCTCAACTTGCCGTACACCTCGTGGTCATAGCAGACCATGACGACCAACCAGTGGGGATCGCCGCGCATGAAGGCATAGTAGGCATAGCCAGTCTCACCCTGCTCGTTGCGGAACTGGATGATCTTGCTGTGTCCCGAGCTGCTGCGTTTGCGCTCATAGGTAGTGTCATTGATCATCTTGACGACAATATCCACGTCGTCCTGGCTGGCATGGCTTGAATCGGGCTGCGAGATGAGGCTGCCATCCTCGGCAAGCAGCAGGAAGAATGTGGACGGGAAGTTGTGCCTGGTGTTCAGGGTGTCGATAATGCCCTGGGTGGACATGTCGATGCCGAAGGCGGCAACCGTCTGGCCGTCAGTATCGAGGATGGGTACGGTGAAGGTCGTCACCTGCTTGCCGCTGGCCTTGCTATCCACATAGGGGTCGCTCCAGCTCAAAGTGTCGTCCACGAATGTGTCGTGATAATACTCGCGGGTGGTATAGTCGTGGAAATCTCCAGCCAGTTGTTCGGTGATGATGGAGTCGCCGCGGCGGTAGCATACGGGCTCAAACAGCCGGCCGCGGCTGGGGTAATAGTCAGGACGGAAAGCCACAAAGCTGCTCATGACGTCCTTGTTGGTGCTGACCAGGCGCTTGATGATGCCGTAGATGTTGTCGGGACTATCGAGCTGGCGCTGGATGGGCCACTGGTAGTTGTGGACCATCCTCTCGTTGGCCTTGAGCATGCTCCTGACGCGTAACGACTTGATGGTCAGCTCGCTCTCGATGCGGTAGTCCAGCTCTTCTTCCATGAGCCGATGGGTGTATCGATATTGCAGCAATGATACGGTCTCGATGAGTATTCCTGCAAGGAGGATGATGGCGATTGCCGAGGCAGCACGCAACGAGCGGTGACTCTTCAGCCGATCGATGATGTCTCTTGTATTCATGCTACAAAATGGTTATGATTATGCTGGAAAACTGTTTTGTTTTTAAACGATGATGCAAAGATAATCACTTTTTTAAAATAATTAATGTGTTAATGCCCTATAATCCATCTTGTAGCGGCGAAAAATCTGATGTCGTTCAATATGCGAGATTTCCTGTTGTGGGAATAAAGTTGTACCTTTGCGGTTGGAAATTGATTATAAATATTAATAAAAAAGATGAACAAGATTGCTTTAGTGACTGGTGCAACAAGCGGTATCGGCGAGGCTTGTGCACGCAAATTGGCCGAGAATAACTACAATGTCATCATCACGGGCCGCAGGGCCCAGGTGCTCGAGACGCTGGCTGCCGAGCTGCGCTCGCTGGGCGTCGAGGTGCTGCCCCTGGCGTTTGACGTGCGCGACCGCGAGGCTGCCGCAGCCGCCATCAACGGCCTGCCCGCCGAGTGGCAGGAAATTGACGTGCTGGTCAACAATGCCGGCGGCGCGCTGGGTCTGGAGCCCGAGTATGAGGGCAACTATGAGGACTGGGACGTGATGATCGACACCAACATCAAGGGCCTGTTGACGATGACCCGCCTCGTCGTGCCCGGCATGGTCGAGCGTGACCGCGGCCATGTGGTGAACATCGGCAGCGTGGCCGGTGATGCGGCCTATGCCGGCGGCAACGTGTATTGCGCGACCAAGTCGGCCGTGAAGGCCCTGAGCGACGGCCTGCGCATCGACGTGGCCCACACCAGCGTGCGCGTGACCAACATCAAGCCCGGCCTGGTCGAGACCAACTTCTCGGTCATCCGCTTCCATGGCGACAAGGAGAGGGCCGATGGCGTCTATAAGGGCATCCAGCCCCTGACCGGCAAAGACATCGCCGAGAGCGTCTATTTTGCCGTGAGTGCCCCTGCCCACGTCCAGGTTGCCGAGATCCTCGTCCTGGCCACCCATCAGGCCAACGGCACCACCATCGTCCGCAAGTGAGGCCCCGGTGTGCTCCGCCTCCAGGCGGGGACTTGCCGTAGAAAAAAAAGGGACTGTGCCATAATTCTGTTGCTGGCTTTTAATCGGCCTAACGGCCGAGAAATTAAACAAAATTTGTATAAAAATCAAGCAAATGAATTTTTATTACTAATTTTCGTTTGATTTCTCGCGCGGAGCACGATTCAATAAGCAACAAAAGAATTATGACACAGCTTCTTTCTTCGGTGCAATGGGGGTTGATCACGGCACTCAATCGGCCGGAATGGCGAGCTTATGGGCTCTTGTCGTCATCTGCCCGCCGTCGGTCTTGATAGTGGCGCGGTAGATGTAGATGCCGCCAGGCACACGCGTGCCACCGTTGTCCCTCATATTCCAAGTGACGGTTGTGGCGCTACACGGCGCACTCTGCCACAGGCAACGCCCCATCAGGTCATACACCGCGATGGTCACGCCTCCCCCGACACCCAGACGATCGTGTTGCACATAGAAGGTCATTTCCGAGCCGTCGAACGCGCAGTAGATATCGAGATCCCCAGGGGCGGTGATCTCGGGTACAGCCCCAGTGCTGACGTTGAAGGTAATGGTCTTCTCGCTCATGTTGCCATACACGTCCCACACGCTCAAGGTCAGCGAGTGCATGCCCTCGGGCAGGTCGTTCAACTGGTAGCTGATGCCCCCTAGCGTTCCCTGCTGGGCCGACATGGGGGTATAGTAATTCACCAGGTCACTGTAGATGGTGCTGTCGTCGAGCGTGAGCACTATGCTGTGCTCACTGCCTGCCGGCGAGAGATTCACTCCGCTCTCATCGGCAACGGTCGCCAGCAGCACCGGCGACGCGTTGACGTTGCCGCCGTCGATGAAGGTTTCGTCATTCAGGACCATCGTGATGATGTCGGGGCCGATGGTGTCGGCCGGCTGCTTGAAGATGTAGAAATCGCTGCTGGAGCCCCTTGCCTCAAGCGAGTCACGACTGTCGTAGGCGTACAGGTTGATCATTGCAGGTTGATCATTGTCAGGCTCATCGTTGACAGTGTCAGGAATAATGACATGGACCGTGAACTCGCCGTTCACCACGGTATCTGAGATGACGGTGAGGCGGTTGGCCCAATCCTCATAGGTGACTTGCTTGCCACTCACGCCATAGCCGTGGGTGGTGATCGACTGTTCAGGGCCAAACAGCGTCGAGAGCAAAACGCCATTGAAATCGGTAGCTACCCTGCCATCCAGCCCGATAATCTTGCCGCTCAACTCTACAGAGTCATGCGCCCAGAACACTGACGGCTCATAGTCCTCATCGTCAACTGCTTGGCCATTGATGGTCTCGATGCGGGCCGTCAAGGGAGCGTAGGCCAGCCTCATGGCAGGGTCACCGAAGCAGAAGAAGCGGTGCTTATTGTCGTTCGCCGCAATGAGGGAGTTCTTGGCCATCTTAATGATATCTCCGATGCGCATGGGGCGACCACTCTCATCTCGGGCAAAGATGTGGCTCGCCATAGCCTGGTCCAACAGGCCATTTCCGTAAAGATAGGTTATCCTGGCGGCACCGATGGCTGCTATGACGCCGCCGTCGGGCTTAATGAACATGTGCTCGCCGCTTGATACCGAATCGTTATCGAAGCGGAAGAAATCGGCAGTAGCGGCATACAGAACAGGCAAATGGCTGTAATTCATCAGGCTATCGACATCAGACCGTGTCAGCAGCCCCTCGTTGGTCCACCTTTGTGTACTAGAGCGCCCGATATAATTCCACCAGAGGGTGCCCTCGTTCAACGAGTTGAACATCTTGGCTCGTGCATCGGGATAGGTGCGCTTCCCATCCACGCCCACGGCGTCAAAAGCGTCGATGTACACATAGTCACACACCATGTTCTCGCCGCCGTGGTCGCCGATGATGCTGATCATGCTATTGGATTGCTCCATGTGGGCACCAGTGTCCTCGTCGTCGGCTACAAACATCATCCGGTTCTTCCAGGAGCCGTAGTCGGGCCTGGTGATGTAGTTCTCCAGCTTATCCACCACCGTGCGCGCCTCGTCCTGGTTTCTGAAGATCATGCGTCCCACAGCGATGTTCATCTTGTCATTATTATCGATGCTGCTGCCATCGTCCAGCACCGCGAAGTAGTCGTCGGTGGTGAAGGAGTTTTCATCGGTGCTACTCGCCTCGCTCTGCCAGGTGAGCAGCTTGGGGGCATCCCCGGAACTGGTATCGGTGTCTATCATGCGGTTGTCGTAGCTGCCGCCGCCAAACAGCAGCAGGTACTGCAGCCGGTGGCCGTCCTCGCTCTCGCCGCGGTCATAGAACATCTTGCACAGCCGGCGATAGGCCATCGCGTCGCGGGTGCCGCTGGAGAACTCGTTGAACACCTGCTCGTGGTCCAGAACCAACACGTCGTAGTGGTCATATCGCTCGTGTAGCGCGGCCACCCGCTGTGCTTGCTCCAGATAGGCGGCAGGAGCGAGGATGATCATGTCGGGAGTCGTCTGGGCGTGGATGTTTTGGTTGGATACTTCGCCCACCAGCTCAGGATGGGAATAGTCGGTAGCCGACTCGTCGAAGGCGATGAACTCGCGGCGCCCGGTCGTGCTGGGACTGAACGCGGCAATACTGTCGGTCGAGGTTATATTCTGCTGCACCGGGGCCGAGGGCAAGGTGACGTCCCACACTCTGGTGGAACCCGCACATCCCGTCAACTGGTAGGTGGTGTCGCGGCTCGCCTTGTCCAAGCCGAAGGCCAAGCAACCGTTTCTCATTGCCAAGCGGCGCTCATAGTTGACGGTGATGAAGTCCAGGCGAGCCTCATGCACCGTACCCTGGCATGAAAAATTGATCATGAACCCAAGTTGATCGGTTCCATCAAGAGTGAACTGCTTGACCGATTTTGCCAGATAGTAAAAATCATAAGGAGCATTGTCGCGATTGTAGATGATGTCGTCATTGTGGGCACCGTTGTACCAGTAGTCCAGGTAACCGTTAGCGTCTGACGTCTTGGCTGCAAATACGGAGTAGACACTGACCGTGGAGCTGTCAACCAGCCCGTCCAGGTCAAAATTGAACGTCTGCCGGCGGTTGTTCATAAAGCTCTCGCCCAGGTAGTTGCGCCCCGTATGACCAGGGTTGATGATCTCCTGCTCATGGTAGAGGCGTTCGGTGTAGGTACTCTTTATCGGCCCCGTGGGGCTGTTGTCGGCCAGGGTAATGTCAATATCGTCGTAACGGGCGCTGTTGGTGACCAGATAACAGCCTGTGTTGGCATAGGGGTGCTGCACCTGCACATAAGGAAAAATACGGTTTAGTTGTCGCCAGGTAGTGGGACCCTGGGCGTAAAAAAGGATGCGGTCACCGCTGCGCACGACGGGCACCTGCGGCAGGTCATCGGCATAGTTGTCGCCCTGCATCACCTCGCTGAGCGGCGCGCCACCGTAGCCGAACACGTGGATCTGGGACAGGTCGTTGCCCAGGCCCCAACTGCGGATGTCGTCGGCCGTGATCTGGTAGATGCCGCTCTCCTTGACGGCGATCTTGACCCATTGGCCCTCAGCAAGTTTGCTGGCAGGCGCGTAGTATTGCTTGTCCAGTGCCTCGGCATTGCCGGCGGTCATCGCCAGCACAGCAAGACACACCATCAGGCGAATGTAGTATTTTACCATAGTTTTCGCGATTTTAGATGTTTGACTTCGTGTGAACTTCTCTAGGGAAAACACGTTTTACTCTTGCAGTAAAAAGTATTTTTTTGCAAATGTAGGTACTGGAATTGTAACGACCAACTATTTTGGGGAGACAATTCCTGGAATCATCCATTTTTCCCAAAAATTGTCTAATTATTTTACATTTCACCATTTCACCATCAGTGCAGTCGCTCCGGTGTCGTGGGGTGGTGAAATTGATATATTATACCCCCTTTATAGGGGGTGATATAAATTTCACCTCACCTACGTCGGTTCACCATCATCAGCAGCAAATGTATGCCGACAAGGTCACACTGCGCCATGACAAAACGCAATCGGCACACCTTTTTCCTGCTACTGCCGCCCTGCATCTGTCGCCAAGAATAATCAGTTAATGATCACTGTCCGGTAAAAAGTAAAAACTCATCCGAAACATGGCGATTGTGGGGGGCTGTATCATAATTGGTATCTAGAACCTTTAATCGAGCTTCGCTCCAGAAGTTTAAGCAAAAATATAAACAAAAAATCCGTATAAAAAATTATTTTATTTAATTTTTATACGGATTTTGTTTAATTTCTCGGCTAATAAGCCGATTTAAAAGACCGTGTCGAGATATGTAATTTCTCTGTCCGTTACTTTTTCATGGCCTTGACGGCCTTGCCGATGTAGAGGGTGTGGTAACCGGCGCCGAAGCCGTCATAGAACTCGCGCGGCACCTCGTCGTTGAAGTTGGCGGGGTCAAACTTCTGGGTGTACATCTTCTTGCACTCGATGACACACTCGGCCTCCTCATAGTAGGGCGTGCCGTTCTCGGTGTAGGCCACATGCAGGCCCAGTGCGGCGGCCTTGTCGCCGTCACGTCCGCTCTTGGTGCCCATGTAGCGCAGCACGTTGCGGTCCTTGAAGGTCATGATGGTGAAGTAGTCGCTGCCCTCCATGAACTCGCGGGTGTAACGCTTCTCGGCGACATAGACGGTCACCGTGTTGGTCCCGTGTCCCCACAGGGTACCCAGTGCGCCCCAGCCGATGGTCATGGCGTTGCTCCTCTCGCGGTTGCCGGCACACACGAGCATGCCGCCCGGCTGGGAGAAGTAGTTGAACGGGTTGAGAATGAAGTCCTCGTTCACGTCAAACTCGTGGAAACCGCGTGCAGGCTCCACGGCGGCGGGCTTGGCACCGCCATAGGTGTTATAGCTGATGTTGCCCTCGTCCCACTTGTCCTTGGGCGCCTGGTAGCGCTCGGGATAGCCGATGACGATGGTGCAGAAGGGGATGATGTGTTCGGGCAGATTGAGAACGGCGGCGACTTTCTCGACACGCTCGGTGACGGGATAGGTGGCCGTCCACACGGCTCCCAGGCCCATGCCCTGGGCTGCGATGAGGATATTCTCGGTAGCGGCGGCCACATCCTGCACCCAGTAGTCGGGCACACGCGTGAGGGCCTTGGTCTTGTCGCCACACACGACGATAGCCAGCGGGGCACGCGCGGCCATGCCGGCGTTGGGGTTGGCCTGGGCCAGACCATTGAGCACTTGCTTGTCGGTCACGACGATGAAGTGCCACGGGCGCTTATCGACAGCCGACGGGGCTGCCATGCCGGCGCGCAGCAGTTTCTCGATTTTGTCTTGCTCCACGGGGCGATCCAGGTAGGAGCGCACGCTGGTGCGGGCCATGATGTTGTCAAGGACGATCTGTTCCATACCGATTGATAACTGTCTGTTGTTGTTCTGTGCAGTCGCGGCCAGAGCTGCTGCCATGAGCAATGCAGCCGCGAGAAAATGTTTGATTCTCATTCTTTTGAATATTGGTTATATTTGGTTCATCACTCAATCAACGATATTCGGGTCCTCGAGGCCGTAGTGGCGACGACGGTCGAGCCACAGCAGGGCGGTCGCGGTGACGATGGCACATACGCCGATGATGGCAAAGATGACGAGCGACATGGTGTAATCCACCTGGTCGCCCACGGTGTCGCGTTCCAGCACCTTGCCGATGAGCACGGGGATGAGCATCAGGCCGATGTTCTGGATGTAATAGATGATGGAGTAGGAGGTGCCCAGCTGCTTCATGGGCACGATCTTGGGCACGGCGGGCCACAGGGCGGCGGGCAGCAGCGAGAAGGCGATGCCCAGCACACACATCAGCGTCACGGCCAGCCAGCTGGAGTTACCCGGCATGGCAAACACGGCCAGCACTACCGTGAGCATGACGCTGCCGATGACCATCATCGTGGCGCCACGGCCCTTCTTGTCGCACCAGGCGCCGAAGAGGGGCGTCAGCACGATTGACGTAAACGGCAGGATGGCGGGAATCAACCCGGCCAGCCCGGCATCAACGCCATACTTGGAAATCATCAGCTTGGTGGCAAAGTCCAGGAAGGGGTATAGTGCCGAGTAGTAGAACAGGCACAACAGCGTGATGCCCCAGAAGCCCGGATTCTTGATGGTGAGCATCATGTCCGAGAAATGGAACTTCTCGTCATCGGCATCCTGGCTGCTCTGGCGCTCGCCCAGCTCCTTGTCCAGGCGGCGGTCCATCATGCAGTAGTAGAGGTAGGCAATCAAGCCCACGCCGACGCTGAACACGCCGATGAGGATGGGACGAGGCAGGCCCCACTTGAGGGCGATGATGGGACTGAATCCCAGCGCCAATGCGGTGCCCAGGCGGGCCATGGCCACCTGCAGGCCCATCGCCAGCGCCATCTCCTTGCCCGAGAACCAGCGGACGATGGCCTTGGACACGGTGATGCCGCACATCTCATAGCCGATGCCGAAGAAGGCGAATCCCAGGGCTGCCAGCACGACCTGGCGCTTGACGGTGCCCAGCAGGGGAACCGTCATCATGGGCTCGGGCGAGGCCAGCGTGATGGCACCATAGACGGCTGCCGACCCCACAAGCATCAACACACACGACAGGATGCCCGTGAAGCGCACGCCCATCTTGTCGAGGATGACGCCGCCCACGAACAACATGAGCAGGAAGACGTTGAAAAATCCCCTGGACCCGGCAAAGATGCCGAACTCGCCGCTGGTCCAGCCCATGCCGCCGTCACCGACGGCCTTCTCGAGCATGAATTGCAGCGGGGACATCTCCTTGGCGACGATATATCCCGCCATCATCGTGAACGACACTATCGCGAGCACCGTCCATCGGGCCCATGCCTTGCCGGCAATCGTGTTTCTCACCTGTTCTCTCATCGTGATTCAGTCAGTTGCATAATTAATAGGGACCTTAAAGTCTTTAAAGTCATTAAGGTCCCTAAAGTCCATATTATTTCCTTTTTTCTCTAAAAAAGCTGGTGGATTAAGCCTCGGGCTTGATGTTGGGCTCCTCGAGGCCGAGGTGCTTCTGGCGGTCAACGACCTTGAGGTAGAGACCGATGAGCAGGGCGGCAACGCCCAGGCAAGCCAGCATCACGAGCGGCCACGTGTAGTCATACTGAGTGGGATCGGTCACACCGGGGTTGGTGTTGTCCAGCACCTTGCCGATAGCCAGCGGGAAGAGCCACAGACCGATGTTCTGGATCCAGAAGATCAGTGCGTAGGCACTACCGATGATCTTGGAGTCTACCAGCTTGGGCACGCTGGGCCACAGGGCGGCGGGAACCAGCGAGAACGAGGCACCCAGCACCAGGATGGTGATATAGGCGATGATGATACCGCCGTTGGTGCTACCCTTGAACATGGGCAGGATGAAGGCGAAGGTCAAGTGGCAAACGATGAGCAGCAGCGAACCCAGCACGAGCATCGATGCGGCTTTACCCTTGTGGTCCACATAGTTGCCCAGGATGGGGGTGATGCCCACGGCCAGCAGGGGGAAGACGGCGAAGACGCTCTCGGCGCTCTGGCGCATGTAGCCCATGTAGCAGTAGCAGATGAGCGCGAGGATCGAGATGCACAGCAGGCCATACTTGGCACTCTTGCTCTTCTTCATGAAGTTGCTCATGAATGCCGTGGCAGCAACCACGATCATGATGATGTATTGCCAGATGGCAACCGAGTCACCGGCCCAGAAGGAACCCTCGGCGGGCTCGACGAGCGTCAGGTTGCACTGCAGCATGTTCACGGCATACTTCTGGAAGGGGAAGATGGCGCTGTAGTAGAGCACGCACAGCAGGGAAACCAGCCAGAAACCCTTGTTGGTCAAAATCTTGCCGATGTCGCTCACCTTGAAGGGGTCGTCCTTCTCCTCGGCCTCGCCCGTCTGCTTGTCGAGCTTGCTGTCCATGAAGAAGTAAACAATGAACATGATCAGGGCGATGCACATCAAGACTACACCGAAGGC
>JAFTFA010000100.1 GCA_017449785.1 Muribaculaceae bacterium
AAAAGGTTAAGACCATAACCACTGACTACACCCTGACCAATGACGATGATTTGATTGTCTATAATTCAGGAATCCAAAGAACCCTGACGTTACCATCAACATTGGAAGTGGGCAAAACTGTTTATGTCAAAAAACTTGGTTCAACCAATTTGAGGCTGCAATCATCAACAGCCAACATTTACGCCCAAAACTCAACAAGTGGAGCAAGTGCCGCAACGGTATCAACATTTGTTTTCCTGACATGGGACGGGTCACATTGGCTGTTGGGTTATGTAGGTTAATCACACACTCATTTGTTTATCATATTTCTTTTCAGTGGTGGCGATTTCATGCAGGATTTCGCCATCTTTTTTCATGTTGAAAGATATTTATAATAAAGGGAACAAGGAACATGGAACACACAACACACACACAACATCATTGGTCTGACCTGACCATTAAAGACAAAATGAATTACTTTGTTGCCTTTGCCCTTATTGGGTCAGGCATCTTGATAGCGTTTCTTTCATTCTTCTTGAACGCTTACAACATAGCAACAGGCGTGTTATTGTATATTGCACAGGCGTTTGTTATCGGTGGCGGTTTAGTTGGTGCAAGCGTTTACTTTCGTAGCAAGTGGCTTGAGTTCAACACAAACGCCAAAAAGGAGATTGATGACCGCTTTGACGCAATAGAGAGGCACATGAAAGAATAGTAATTGTATCTTTTATCTTGGTTGTTAATACGCGGCGACCTGTTGGACACATGATGTTTGACAGGTTGTTTTTTATTTATAAATACCCCCCCCATTATCCAAACCTGAGGGCAAACACGTTTAACCCCTCCCGATTTTTCTTTCCATGCGAGGTGAAAAAATCACCAACCATTTTTGCACCAAAACGCGTGATTTTACCCCTAAAATTGGGGCAAACCCATCTTTTAATATTTTTTAACAAAGCGGTTTGGTTGATAGATATTGATTATAAATTACTTTATTTCAATAACTTACACACAAAAGTAATTAGTTATAAAATCACTTGCACGGTTATGAGCGTGAAGATGATGACCGAGAACATTGCTCATCTGTTTTAGACGTTAGACTTTAGAGATATGGCGACAGCCGCTCCAGATGTGGGGCGGCTGTCGCTTTGGTTGGGATATGAGAGGATGTGGGTGGTTATTTCCAGGCAGGAGCGCTCTCGTTCCAGCAGCGGTCGAGAGCCGTCACGGCATATTGCCAGTTTCCCTTGCCGCCGTCGGGCAGGACGAAGTTGGCCTCACCCGTGATAGCGAGGATATTATCGGCGTTGTCGATGCTGCCTTTCTTGCCCTTGGGGAAGCGGTAGATGACGTAACGGACAGCCTGCTGCATGGGATCATCGGCCTTGGGAGCCCGCCAGACGAGGCATTTCTTGCCTTTGACCTTCTTGATACTGAGGTCATGCACTTGATGAGACTTCTCGTTGTCCAGCCAGGTATAGGCAGGGATGAGAGCCGGGCGGCACGTCTGGTGATTGGCCAACGAGTCGAGCACGCCCTTGAAGTTGCTTGTGATGGTGTAGCCGGGCCACCAGGTCACGCCGTGCACATCGTCCATCGCGCGCTGCAAGCGCATCTTGTGATCGAGCTGAGTGGGGTTGGTGGGATCGCCGCCCTCGTCGGCGATGTCCTGATGGGACATGACGTTGTTGAGGGCCTGGCCATAATACATGTGGCGGCCGTTGGCATGATCGTTCCACCAGTGCATGAGCACGAGGTCGCTGGCAGCCTTGTGTTCCAGTTCCCAGTAGAGTTGAGGCACCATATAGTCCACCCACCCCTCGGCGGTCCACTTGAGGCAGTCGGCATACAGGGCGTCGTAGCATTGCAGCCCATTGGTCTCGCTGCCGTCGGGGTCACTGGCCTTGTTGCGCCAGATGCCGAAGGGGCTGATGCCGAAGCGCACCCAGGGCTTCACCTCCTGGATGGGATTGTACAGTTGCTCGATGAGCAGGTCCACGTTGTGGCGGCGCCAGTCGTCCCTGTCCCAACCGATGCCATACTCATTGTAAGAAGCCGTATCGGGGAACTCAGCGCCCTTGACGGGATAGGGATAGAAATAGTCGTCCATGTGCAGTGCATCAATGTCATAGCGACCCAGGATGTCACGCACCACCTTATCGATAAAGTCACGACTCTCGGGCAAACCCGGGTCGAAGTACAGTTTGCCGTCGGCATACTTGAGGAACCACTCGGGGTGCTCATAGTAGATGTGTCCCGGGGCCGGCTTGTCATCCTCGCCGCTGGTCACGCGATAGGGATTGATCCAGGCGTGCAGCTCCATGCCGCGCTTGTGGGTCTGCTCAATCATGAACTGCAAGGGATCCCACACGGGCTCGGGAGCCTTACCCGGTTCGCCAGTGAGCCATCGGCTCCAGGGCTCCAAGTCGCTGACGTAGGCGGCATCGGCCTGCGGGCGTATTTGCCAAATGATGGCGTTGCAGTTGGCCCGCTGCAACAGGTCGAGTTGTCCGATGAGGTACTCGCGCGTCTGCTCAGGCGTCATCTGGGCATACTGTTTCTGCCCGATGATGTGCATCCACGCGCCACGGAATTCATGCTTGGGCAAGGCTGATGCGACCCCATCAGCCTCGTGGGCATTCATGCATCCCATCAATGATGAGATGAGCATCAACAGGAAAACAAATCGTTGCATATATACTTGAGATTAAGCGTTATTCTTCCTCCTCAGGGACATAGGTCCAGACATAAGCACCCAGATCAACCGAGCCCTTGGCCAGACGGTCGTTGCCGTAGCGGTCATAGCGTGCTTCGGCCGGACACAAGGCCGGATCACCCTTGCCGATGGCGCCGCTCTCATTGCCCAGACGGTAGTCAAAGATGTAGTCGTCACGATTGACCAGGAACTGCGGGTCACCCTTCCAGATGCAGTTGATGAAGTGGTTATCGTCTTTGCCATCGCTCTTGAGCAAGCAGTTGCGCAGATAGACATTGAATTGGCTCAAGTCACCCTCATTGATGTCGGGTGCCAAGCCATAGATAATGCAATTGTCAAAGCAGGCATGTATCTTCCCCTTTGAGAGATCGGAGAACTCCACGTCAAAGACACTGAGGATGGGCAGCGTGGGAATGGCAAACAGGTAGTCGTTGGCAAAGGTACACTGGCTGACCATCACCTTGCCGCCGGCAAAATAGGCCACTTCCTCGGCCGCGTTGCTGAATTCGGTGCCGATGGCCTCCACATAGCAGGCCGCCGTGGCCAGGCAGGTCGATGCCGAATTGGTCAAGACGCAGTTGACGAGTTTGAGGGCGCAACGGGTCGTGTCGCCATAGGAACTGCAATGCATACCGATATTGCTGCCGCGCATGATGACGTGCTTCAAGACGTTGCCCATCGTGGGCGGGGTGAAAATGACACCACCCCACTGTCCCGACATGACATCAAAGCTCGTCGAGCCGACGATGCGGTCCAAGCGGTCCCCGCGAAAGTTGATGGGCTCGTCAGAGGTGCCGTTGGCAAACATGCGTCCGGCACAACGTATCGCTGCCTTGTCGTGGAAAAGGAAAGTCGTACCTGGATCGAGCTGCACAGTCACTCCAGGAGCCACAAACAACGTGTCATAGATCAGATAGGGCTTTGTTGCCGTGAAGCGGGTATTGGCCAAGATGGTATCACCATGGAGGCGCACCACATCCTGTCCCCACGCGCTGAGCAGCACCTTCTGAGTCTCGCCGTTGGTCTCAAACAGCAGCAGGTCTTCCAGCAGGGTGGGCTCGTCCTGTTCCATCTCATCAAGATAGGCTTCGATGAAGATATAGATCGAGTCATTGCCACGAATTTCCACATTCTGGAACTCATCGCCACGCACGCCATCGACGTTGAGGTGGAAATGGCCCTTCTGGGACAAGCCAGCCACCTTGATCGATGAGATATTGATCTGTTTCTTGCTGTGGTTATAGACCACCATCTGCTTGGTGGCCGTTCCCTGTAACGTGATGACCGTGTCAAAGGCGACCGTGTCGGTGTCAAAATCCAGCAGGTCATTGGGCGAGGTCGTAAAACCATCCTCGATACAGGAAGTGAACAATGCCGACATCGCCAGCACGGCAGTGGCAAACCACAGAGTAAATCTTGTTGGATGAGTCATTTCTCTTGTGCTTAATTCATTATATATAGTAAGAACGAGAAAACTGCTTTTTTAGTGTATCACGGAGAGATACAAAGCACTCAACGTTCAAATATGGCCACGAGTGGGTAGTGGTCACTGTCACCGGCCTTATCGCGGCGGCAGGACAGAGGCTTCATGTCGCCACGATACAGGATATGGTCGATTTTTACAAACAAGTGATGGGCATTGAAGGTGTAAGTGGGACCTAAGCCGGTTTCGGCCCAAGCGTCACGCACATCGTCACCGCACACGGTGCGATAGGCAAACGAGCCGGGCGTGTCGTTCATGTCGCCCATTACCAGTACATCGCCCTCGGTCTCGTCAAGCAACTGGCGCAATCCCCTCGCCTGTCGGGCGTGGTTCACAAAACCGTTGTCGAGTTTGCGTGCCACCGACTTGATACGATTCTTGCGGCCCGACGGCACCTTCATCGCATCGATAACCTTGCTGTCATTGCCAGTGAAGCGCAACGAACTCATGTGCATGCCGATGACCCTCAAGTCGCCACCTGGAGCCTCCACGTCCCACGCCTTGATAAAGTAGCCCAACGAGTCTTGCTGCAGAATGGGCGACTTCACCTCGGTAAAAGGATACTTGGAGAGAATGCCGACGTCAAAGAAGGGTTTCTTGCGATAGGGGTACTTCTCGTAAAGCTCCTTGAGCATGGGCTTGACGGTATTGAGTTGATCATAATCAAAGTAAACCAGTCCCTCCTGAATGACAACGATATCGGCGTTCTGATCAAGGATATAGCGCATCGACTGGCTGGGCTTGTTGTCCTTATGGTGCCAGTTGAACTCGGTCACATTCATCGTCAGGACCGACAGTTGGGGCCTGTTGCCATCGGCCTCGGGCTTGACGAGGTTGAACGGTGAGATAAGGCGCAACGTGGGCCACGATAGCATGAGAGCCCCGACAAGGATAACAGCAGCTCGCCACTGCCTGAAGATGGCCAGCAAAGCCAACAGCAAGAGAGTCACCAGGGCCACAATCGGCAATGCCAACGTCGCCAACGAGGGAAGGTTCCATACCGACGGGTCCACCCGGCCACCATAAGCGGCGAACAGCAGCACAAAGGCCACGATGATGGAAATCAAACGAAATATATATTTCATGGATTTAACGTAGTTTCCAGCCGTCACCGAAGAACGGTTTCTGGGCTGTAAATCTCGGGAAATAGGTCTTCAACAGCCAAATCAAGGGCCACTCAACAAGCATCGTCAATGTGAACACGATGAGGGTGAGCTGGATACCATAATCCATGCCGCTGCGCACCAGCAGAAAACGGATGGGTTGCAGAATGAGCGGATGAGTGCCCAGGATGATGAGCGAGTAGCGACCGAAGTGGTTCATCACCGGAATGCGAGGCAACGGCTTGCAGGCCCAGAAGAGCGCCAGTATTGCTACAAAGGGCACCAGATAGAGCTTCCAGTAGGCCGGCAAGACCTGAAAATGCAGGTTCATGAACTCGTTGAGCCAGTAGATGGGCAAGGCCACCACCATCAGGGCGACTATGCCCCAGCGGTCCCAACGCGAGGGAGGCACGGCACCCAGCCGCTTTACACCCCATCCCAGGACAAAATAGGGCAACGCCACCAGCGAAGTGTCCATCATGAGCGGCAATTCCACATGGTGGATACCCAGTTCATAGCCCACCACCGACAGTGCCATTGTAGCGAGCAGTATTGCCCACAACGGCCTGATCCACCGTTGCAGGGCATAGAAAATGATATTGACCCAGAAGAGGCTCAGCAGGAACCAGAGCGGTGTCGTGTTGGGCCAGTAGCGCAGATAGAACGGCTCTACCAACTGTGTGAGAGTCAGCTCAATGGGGTCAGCCCCAACGGCAACTCGCAGGCCATATTCCAGCGAGCGCACGACAAAGGCGAACACCACAAAGAACACAAACGGCACAAGGATATTGTTGACCTTGCGCCGCGTGAAATCGGCATAGCCGTCATACAGCTTGAAAAAGATGCCCGATATGAAATAGTACATCGGCAGGCGGAAGGCCTGCAGCGCGTCATTGAGATGAGGTGCCAAATAATTGAAGAAGCCATGATCGATGTGGTACATCACGATGAGCATGATGCACAGGCACTTCATGAAGTCGATGTAGGCAATGCGCGGCTTCTCCACCTCTTTTTCCCGTGGATATATCTCCGACAAAACGGATTAAAGCTTGGACTTGATCATCGCAACGACCTTGTCATAGTCGGTCATCTCGGCTATCTCCTCGGGCTCCAATTCGATGTTGAATGCCTCCTCGAGCTCTGATGCCAACGTCAGGTGATGCAACGAGTCCCACTTGGTGCAATTCTTCTGGGAGGCATCGATGGTTACATCCTCCGTCTCAAAGACATCACGCATGATGCCCAAAACTTGTTCTTCTACATTCATAATACTCTGATATTGTAGTAATTCTTTATTTCAAACATGCCGTCCAACGCCATCTCGTAGTGTTTGGCGCCATCGGCACCAGCAGTCTGGCAGGTCATGCCCATGCGGTCATAGAAATCGGCCGTTTGGCCATTCTTGGCCGTCGGCAGGAAATCGGCCTTGACATGGCGGTATCCGTCCAGGCGCAGCAGGTTGAACACCGTCTTGACAAAGGCCTCCTCGATGCCCTTGCCCAGGATGCGGCAACTCAGCAGCAGCGTGTCGATCTCGACGGTAGTGTCATCCACCGGACGCAGGAAAATCGTGCCCGTGATGCCATTGTCGCCGAAGCGGTCCCTCACGCTCATGCAATAGACAGTCCACCCCTCATTCAACCGTTGCTGCACGTCGGTCTCGCTGTAGCGCCGGGTCGTGAGGTTGAACTGATTGGTCTTTTGGGTCATCTGGGCGATGCGCGGCAGATTGTGTTCATCGGCAGGCAGGATGTCCAGTTCAAGGTCCAGGCTATAGAGATAGCTCTCCATGTCGGTGAAACGTGCCTGTTCGGCATGACGCTGGGCATTGGCACGATATTGCTCGGTCTTGCGGCGATCCTCGTCGGTCACCTGATAGATACGGAAGTAGCTATCTACCAGCGACTTGAAGAACAGCAAGAGTTGATAGGGTTTCTCGGGGAAGTCGGGCACGGTGACCTCGGGCAACTGCTGCCTGATGAGTTCCCGCTCGGCAGGATTGTCGTCAACAAAGACCATGCTGTCCAGCCCGATGTTGAGTTCCGAGGCCAGTTCTCGCACATTAGTCGCCTTGTCCTGCCAATTGATGCGTAGGACGCTGAAGTGATCGCGCTTGAGTACCATGCCGGGATTCTTGTCCCAGGCTTCCTGTACGTCGGCCTCATTGTTCTTGCTGCACACGGCCAGTATCACACCTTGCTGAGAGAGTTGCAGCAGAGCCTGCTGCCAGAGGGTGTAGGCCTTACCGGGATAGTCGCCGCCCAGCTTGATGCCGTCAACGCCATCCTCGCCCAGCACCCCGCCCCACAGGGTATTGTCCAAGTCAAGGACCAGACACTTCTTGCGGATGAGCGACAATTCTGCCTCACGACGCTGCCACCACTGCTTGAAGTCATTGGCCAGTTTGGGATTAAGCAGTGTTTGGGACATGAGGTAGAACTTCCAGTTGATCAGCGACCCTGCATCATATCGCGTAGTGAAATCACTGAAGTTCACCCACTTGACATGATTCATGTCATGGGCCAGTTGTGCGACATGACTGTTGAACGCAGCAATGGAGTCAATAACTGCCGTATCATTGCCGACCAGCCTCAACGGGTACATATCCACCAGCGAGAAAATGATGAAGGGCTTGCCACTACCGGCCGATGCCAGCACCAGGTCCAACTGGTCACGATAGGAGGTTATTTCCTCGGCCAGCTGCGCGCTGTCGGCATTGACCGGCACCTGATAGAACCAGATGTAGCGGTCCACATCACCGGGCACGACGCTGATGTCGCCATAACCCGAATAGGTCATGCCATCATAGCCCAGGAAAGGTTCAACGGTCTGATTGCGAAATACAAACGACGTCATCTTCTTTTCACGATTTCTTGATTGCTTGGTACAGCCTGCTCAGCATCGACCACAGGCGGGGACGCATCATCAGGGTGTGGATGACTTTCCATTTCTTGCCGTAGTAGTTGGCCTCAGGGCCCACACAGGGGAAAGGAAACAACCCGGACCGGCGAATGCGCTCAACGGCCTCGTCCACACATCCGCTCGTCAAAGCCTTGGTCATGGCGAAGTAGAGATAGACATTGCGCAATCCATGCACACTGGCGGGTGCTGCACGACCAGTTTCTTGTTCATAGTCCCGTGCCGTGGCATCGATTAACGCCGCCGAGTCAATCTGGCTGAAGATGCGGCGTTGTAGATGCTGCCTATCGCTCTTGTGCATGGCACTGTCACCGCGATTCACATAGCAGTACACCGCATCAGCACTGTAGGCCATACGGTCAGCCTGTAGCATGAACTTGGCAATGAGCGCGCCATCCTCACACACGATGAGAGAAGTGTCAAAACGCCAACGATGCTCCTCAAGGTAATCGCGACGGACGAGAAAACGCCAGACGTAGGGCGTCAGGCGATGATTGTCAAGAAATGCCACGCCACGCATGGCAGGCGTCGACGGTCCATCATCACTATCGGGAACGTCCATCGTCTGCCCCTCGGCAGTAATGGTTTTATAGTTAAACTGAAGCACATCAAGTTCCTCATCCACTGCACGTTGCAGCAATCGGGCCATCATGCCGCGCTCCAGATAGTCATCACTGTCCACAAACTGGACATAGCGGCCCCGAGCCTGATCCAACGCATGATTGCGCGCCGCGCTCACCCCGGCATTGGCCTGAGTTATGAGGCGCAACTGGGGATGGTCGGCCAACATCGCTTCCACGACGTCGCGGCTACCATCGGTCGAGCCGTCGTCAACGACAAGCACCTCAAAATCATCGGGCTGCAGTCCCTGGTCAAACAATGAATCCAGGCACTTGGCCAGATAGGCACGAGTGTTATAGACCGGGACGATATAGGACAGCAGCATGGAGGACATCACTCACGAGTAGCCTCAACAAGTTCGATGAGGCCAGTATTCTTCTGGAACAGAAATGCGACCTTGCGGTCATTCATGGCGCAGGCAGGAATCGGACCGTTCACAAGCAGGAAACGTTGTCCCCGCAGCGAGGCAACAGCCTCTTCAATATCCTGAACCTCGTAGCACAGGTGATAGGGCGTCACGCCGGCAGTGGCAAGCGTGCGTGCGACAGGGCTCTGGCCGTCAAGCGGTTCAATCAACTCCAGACGCGGAGCATCGGCCTTCTCCAGGAAACAGATGCGCACGCGCTGCAACGGGTCATCGACCACCGGCGAGGGTTCATAGCCCATCGACACATAGAAAACGAGGGTCTTGGCGATGTCGCGGCAAGCGATGCCAATATGGTGGAAATCCAGTTGTGCGTCCATCATGATCAATAGTCAAACACAGGAGACACCTTGCAACCGTTCATGGTCAGCAAAGCCGATCCCCAGCTCAATCCCGCGCCAAAGGCACTCATGATCATCGAGTGCTTACCGTCGAGCTGTCCAGCCAGTTCACTGGCAATGGTCAAGGGCACCGAGGCACTGCTCGTGTTGCCATAACGGTCGATGCACGAGGGGACGCGTGAGGCATCCACCTTGAGTTTCTTGACAAAGAAGTCCATCATGAAGCGGTTGGCTTGATGGAACACCAGATAGTCCACGTCCTCGATGGCCTTGTCGGTCTCCTTGAGCAACGTCTTGATGCTCTTGGGCACCTTGCTGATGGCGAAATTGAAAACGTCCATGCCATCCATGAACACTTCCAGATCACTGCGGATGTTACCCTCCTCCTGCTCTCGCTCGACACAGGATTGGGGCGTGATGGGATTGCGCATCCCAGCATGGATTTTCAAGGCATCGGCACCACCGCCGTCGGTATAGAACATGAAAGTGGAGTCGCCATAGTCGCCTTTCTCGACAAGTGTCGCCGTTCCCGCATCGCCATAGAGGGGCCAGTCCACCTTGTCGCGACGATTCACAATCTTGGAAAACGTCTCACCATCAAGCAGCAGCACGCGGTTGATGCCTTCCATCGAAGCATAGGCATAAGCCGTGCTCAGGGCAAACAGATAGCCCGAACAGCCCAGTGAAATATCAAAGCACATCGTCTCACGAGGCAAGCCCAGACGATGCTGCAGCAGACATGAGGTTGCAGGAATGCGGTAATCGGCCGTCTGGCTCATGAACAGCAGCACATCGATGCTCGACGGATCAATGTCATTGTCGGCCATGAGACGCTCGGCAGCCTTGAAGCAGAGGTCGCTGGCTGTGACATCGCCGGCAGCGATGCGACGCTGCTCAATACCGATGTTGTTGATGACTTTATCTATTTCTTCCTCAGGAATGAGATACCCCAAGTCCTTATTATAAACAACATCGGGCGGCACACAGGCACTCAAAGCCTTGATCCCCACCCCATGAAAAGTCAATTTTGCCATACTAACAGGCGCTACAAATTACTGATGCTACTAAAAAACGAACAGCAGACCGCCGACAGCATTGATATACTGTGGCAGCTAGCTGTTACTACCATGAATCCACATTCACTCCTCCACTCTTGAGAGGACGATATTATACAGGTCTTCCACTGTGGTGCTATTGCGGATGTCATCACCGCGGAATTCAACATCATATTCCTCGTCGATCATTGCTATAACTGACAATGCAACGAGCGAAGACCATTCCTCCAAGTCCTTGAACTGAGTCGTGGCATTTATAGTGTCGGGGTCTGTTTCATCAAACAGATCCGCAAAATTCTCTATGAATTGCTCTAAATTCATCACATTATCTATAACGTGAAAACACTAAAGATATTTTCACGGCGTGCAAAATTACATAAAAAATATTAACAACACACATTTTTGGTCATTATTTCACCGAAAAGAGGTAGATGCTGTTGTCAAAATATGGAATTTTGCTTCAGAAGTCAAATTTACGCGCCGGTACACCCAGATAAGTGCTGTTGTCGCGGGGCTGCGTCATGAGCACGCTGTTGGCCCCCAAGGTCACCCCGTTGCCGATAGTCATTCCCTGCAACACCACACTCGCGACACCCAGCAGGTTGTTGTTACCGATGGTGATGCCGCCCGAGAGGTGGGCTCCCGGCATCAAGCCGTTGAAGTCGCCGATGACGTTGTCATGCCCCACAACGACGTGGTCGTTGATGAGGTTGAAACTGCCGATGGTCACGTCACACGAGATCATGCAACCGTTCTGAATAATGTTGCCCTCACCCATGGTGACCGTCTGCTCATCGACCAGGAATAACGACGGGTCGATGAGATTGGGGAAGGTAATGACAGGATTGGTGATGCCCTCGCGGATGCGGCGCACCGCCTTATTGTCGTTGATGGCTATCGCCACAGCCAGCGGCTCGGTAGCCTGCATGATCTTATCCATGCCGCCCAGCACCATGCCGTATCGCGACACCGGGGTTCCAGCCGGCTTGCTGTCATCAAAGAACCCTACCAGGTGCCAATCGCCACCCTGCGCATTGATTCTGCCGATGAGACATGCGACCTCCTTGCCGAAGCCTCCAGCTCCATATATTGCAATATCCATATTCTGTGTTCTAGTCTCGATTAATACATGATGGTTAAAAGCCCAGTGTCACTCACTTCTTGCAGCAGGACAAAATCTCACGAGCCACGCGCTCCACGTCCTCATCGCTCACCCAAGGTCCGCTAGGCAGGCAGAGGCCATAGGCGAACAGGTCCTCGCTCACGCCGTTGACATAGGCAGGCGCCCCGCTGAAGACAGGCTGGGTGTGCATGGGTTTCCACAAGGGACGTGACTCGATGTTGCAGGCTTCCAAGTGCAGACGCACGGTATCATAGTCGGTACCCGTCTTGTCGGGATCAATCAGGATAGTGTTCAACCAGTAATTGCTGTCGGAGCGCTCGTCGGCATTGGTGTGGACCGTGATGCCATCCACGTCGGCAAACAGCTCGACATAGCGGTCACACAGGTGACGATGGTGAGCCAAGTGCTCATCGAGCACGGCCATCTGTCCGCGACCGATGCCGGCGCAAATGTTGCTCATGCGGTAGTTGTAACCGATCTCCTTGTGCAGATAGTAGGGCACCGGTTCACGCGACTGTGTAGCATAGAACATCGTCTTCTTCTTGGTAGCATCATCAGGGCAGATGAGCGCACCGCCACCGCTGGTGGTAATCATCTTGTTGCCGTTGAAACTCATGATACCAAAGTCGCCGAAGGTGCCGCACAACTGTCCACGATAACAAGACCCGAAGGCCTCAGCCGAATCCTCGACCACGGGAATCTCGTAGCGGCGGGCTATCTCCATAATGTCGTCGATCTTGGCCGGCATACCATACAGATAGACGGGAATCAAGGCCTTGGGCTTGCGGCCCGTCTTGGCAATACGGTCCTTGATGGCATCTTCCAGCAGGTTGGGGTCGATATTCCAGGTGTCACGCTCACTATCGACAAACACAGGCGTTGCTCCCTGATAGGTCACAGGATTGGCACTGGCCGAGAAGGTCATCGACTGGCAGATCACCTCATCACCGGGGCCGACACCCAGATTGACGAGGGCCAGATGAATGGCTGCAGTGCCCGAGCTCAAGGCCACCACGCGCTTATTGTGGCCGCACAGTTGCTCCAAGTCCTGTTCAAAACCATTCACATTAGGACCCAGGGGCACAACCCAATTGGTATCAAAAGCTTCCTGTATATATTTCATTTCCTGTCCGCTCTTGTGGGCGAGGCAGAGTAAAATCTTATCGTTGTTTGCCATAAATCTATATCATTTGGTTATTTTCATTCAATTCGGGTGCATGACCGGCATACACGGTTCGACAAGTTGCGAGCTGGTGGATGAGTGCTTCGCTCTCAGCAGCCTGTTGCTTGTCGGCATGAGGCAAGTTGGTCACCGTCTTCACGCCTGGAATGTAGCTGTCGCCGGTGAACAGCAAGTCATCTACAGCCCACGTCACGCAGGACGGGCTATGCCCCAAGGTAAAAATCGCTTGGACCTCGATGCCGTCGTCGAACAGATCCAGCTTGTCTCCATTATCGACCAGCCTGACACTCCCAGCATCCTCGAGCACAAAGGGATCGCCATGGTACTTAGAGAAGTTCAACTTGTCGCTGCACAACTCGTCCAGCCCGGCCCGGTTGGTATAAACCGGAACTGCGGGAAACAGAGATGCCAACACATTCAGGCCATAGATGTGGTCAAAATGGGCATGGGTGAGCAGCACGCCGCTCAACTTGCCGTCAATCAGCGGGAGAATCTTGTCCACATCGCCACAGTCCACCAGCCATGATGAGCCATGGTGGGTCAAGATATAGCTGCATGACCTGAATACTGTATTGACGACTCGACGAACTTCCACCGGATAATTGCTATACTGTTCTGTCCTCTATTTATTACAATAACGTTAAACCGCTCACAAAATTGCCCGTCACTGGGCGTGGAGAAAGAAAATTGAGTCCTTGGGGAAGACCTTCTTGTTGGTCTGCACTCTGGAACATTCACCCTGGCGCGCACGCTCGACCACTTCGTCAAGATGATGGGCAAACATGGGGCCAGCCATGATCTGCGGTCCCTCGATTGCCGGCACCAGGTT
>JAFTFA010000101.1 GCA_017449785.1 Muribaculaceae bacterium
AGCAGCTCCTTGGCGTTGTCGCTGGCCGCCTGCATCGCCATCACGCGTGCGCTCTGCTCGCTGGCGGTGCTCTGGATGAAGACATCCTGGAGCATCGACTTGATGTGCAGGGGCAGCACGGTGTTGAAGATGGTGTTGGCGTCCGGCTCGAACAGGCAGGGGCTGTTGGCGGCGCGGGGGTCAACATTGTCGGCAAGGCCCTGGTAGCTCACGGGCAGCAGCTGCTCGCGGGTGAACACCTGCTTGCCGGTGGAGATGAAGTGCATGTAGAGCATCTCCACGCGGTCGAAGGAGTGCTCCAGGAAGCGCGTCTTCATCAGGTCGGTGAAGGTGTACAGGTCCTCGCTGCCGCTGCGGGTGTTGAGGGCCACGCGCTCCATCTGGATGTCGTTTCCGGCAATCTTCTGGACGGCCTTGGCCATCTTCTTGCCCACCGGGATGACGGTGATGCCCACCTGGGCGCCGTACTCGCGGCGGACGTCCTGGATGCTGACGAGCAGTTGCTTGAAAATGTTGACATTGAAACCGCCGCACAGGCCGTCATCGCTGCCGAACACCACCAGTGCCACCCGCTGCACGTCGCGCTGGGCGATGAGCGGCGAGTCAAATTGCTGGTCGGTCACCAGCAGGTGGCTGATGACGTGCTGCACCATGTGGCGGTAGGGTGACAGGCGCTGCAGCTGGCCGGTGGCCTTGCGCATCTTGGACGACGAGATCATCTTCATGGCACTCGTGGTCTTCTGCGTCGAGGCTACCGAGCCTATTCGCGTCTTGAGTTCTCTTAATGTTGACATCTTGCGAACTTAATGATTCTCTTCAACTATAACGTTTGGCGGCAGGTGATCAACTGGCGGCAAAGTTGGTCGCTACGACAGCGGCGGCCTCCTTGAGCTTGGCCATGACATCGTCGTCGATCTTGCCGGTGCGCAGCACGTCGAGGACGTCCTGCTGGTGCTTGCCGCGCAGGTAGTTGATGTACTGTTTCTCAAACTCGCCCACCTTCTCCAGGGGCACGTCGCGCAACAGGCCGTTCACGCCACAGTAGATGATGGCCACCTGTTCCTCGACCTGCATGGGGGTGTACTGGGGCTGCACGAGCAGGCGCTCGTTCTTGCGGCCCGTGTCGATGGTGCGGGCAGTGACGGGGTCGATGTCGCCACCGAACTTGGTGAACGCTTCGAGCTCGCGGTACTGTGCCTGGGCGATCTTGAGGGTACCGGCCACCTTCTTCATACACTTGATCTGGGCGTTACCACCCACACGGGATACCGAGATACCCACGTTGACGGCGGGACGGATACCGGAGTTGAACAGTGCCGACTCGAGGTAGATCTGGCCGTCGGTGATGGAGATCACGTTGGTGGGGATATAGGCGCTCACGTCGCCGGCCTGGGTCTCGATGATGGGGAGTGCCGTGAGCGATCCGCCGCCCTTGACGATGGGCTTGAGGGGCTCGGGCAGGTCGTTCATCACGCTAGCCACGGCCTGGTTCTCGTTGATCTTGGCAGCGCGCTCGAGCAGGCGGCTGTGCAGGTAGAAGATGTCGCCCGGATAGGCCTCGCGTCCCGAGGGGCGCTTGAGGATGAGCGAGATCTCGCGATAGGCGACGGCGTGCTTGGACAGGTCGTCATAGATGACCAGCGCGTCGCGGCCGGTGTCGCGGAAGTACTCGCCGATGGCTGCACCGGCAAAGGGGGCGTAGTAGCGCATCGAGGCCGAGTCGGCGGCGGTGGCGGCAACGACGATGGTGTAGGGCAGGGCGCCGCTCTCCTCGAGCTTGTTGACGAGCGCTGCCACGGTCGAAGCCTTCTGGCCGATGGCGACATAGATGCAGTATACCGGCTTGCCGGCCTCGTAGCCAGCACGCTGGTTGATGATGGTGTCCACCGCGATGGCGGTCTTGCCGATCTGGCGGTCACCGATGATGAGCTCGCGCTGGCCGCGGCCGATGGGGATCATCGAGTCGATGGCCTTGAGGCCCGTCTGCAGCGGCTGGTTCACCGGCTGGCGGAAGATGACGCCGGGAGCCTTGCGCTCCAGCGGCAGGCGCAGCTTCTTGCCCTCGATGGCACCCTTGCCGTCGATGGGCTTGGCCAGGACGTTGATCACGCGGCCCAGCAGGCCCTCGCCGACCTCGATGGAGGCGATCTCGCCGGTGCGGCGCACCTTCATGTTCTCGGTGACGGTGTCCACCTCGTCGAGCAGGATAATACCCACGTCGCTCTCCTCCAGGTTCATGGCGACACCGGTCACGCCGTTCTCGAACTGCACGAGCTCGTTAGCCTCCACGTTGTGCAGGCCATAGGCATGAGCCACGCCGTCACCCACCTCCAGGACGGTGCCTTCTTCCTCAAAGGCGACCTGCCGCTTGGCGATGTCCTCGACGAGCTGCTGTTTCAGTATATCAGATATTTCACTGGGATTAATCATCTCAACAAAAAATGAATTAGTTTTTCTTTTGCAGTTGTAATCGCAATTCGTTCAATTCTCTCTTTACCGACGCGTCGAGCACGAGGCCGTTGATCATGACGGTGAAGCCGCCGATGAGGGACGGGTCGATGACCTGCTCGATCTCGAGGGTCATCGCACCCAGGCGCCTCTTGACGATGTCGATAATGGCATTGACCTCGGCCTGGGGCATGGGGACCACGGTGGTGATGACCACGTGGGCGATCTCATGGGCCTCACGGTAGAGATCGACGTAGGCGAGGGAAATCTTCTGCAAGTACTCGGCGCGGCCGTTGCGCACGCACAGCAGCAGGAACTTGTCCAGCGAGCTGCCGGGCTTGCCGCCGACGAGCTTGAGCATGAAGGCCCCCTTGGCCTCGTCAGAGATTTCGGGGTTGAGCACCGCGCGCTTGAGTTCGTCGATAGCGGTGTAACGGAAGCTGAGCGACTTCAAGAGCTCATAGATTTCCTGTGCGTCACCGTTCTTGACGGCGTACTTGTACAACGCTTTGGCGTATCGGCGTGGAATCAGTCCGTCACTCATATCGCGTTAGTTTTTAGTCTCAACCTCACTCAGATATTGGTCAACCAGCGCCTTCTGGGCATCATCGCCGGCGATGTTGCGGCGGATGACCTTCTCGGCGATTTGCAGGGCCAGGTCGCCCACCTCGGCACGCAGCTGCTTCTCAGCCTCCTTGCGGGACTGCTCGAGGGAGACCTGTGCGGCCTCGGCGACCTTCTTGGCCTCGTCGGCTGCCTCGCCGCGGGCTTTCTCGATGAGCTCGTTGCGCATCTTGGAAGCCTCGCGCAGGATGTCGGCCTGCTGGTTGCGGGCCTTGGCGACCAACTTGTCTGCCTCGGCCTTGGCGTTGTCCAGGTGTGACTTGGCCTCTTGTGCATAGGCGACACCCTTGTCAATCAGGTCGGCACGCTCTTCCATCGACTTGATGATGAAGGGCCATGCCCACTTGGCAAGGATGCAGTACAGGCACACGAATGCCACGAACATCCAGAAGACCAGGCCAAATTCAGGCGTGAAAAGTTCCATCTGAGACTAGGGAAATTACATGATAATAGCCAGCACGCAAACGATGAGGGCCAGGAAAGCCACACCCTCGATAAGGGCAGCGATAACGATCATGTTGCTGCGGATGTCGCCGGTCGACTCGGGCTGGCGGGCGATTGCCTCCATGGCACTGCCACCGATCCTACCAATACCGATACCTGCTGCGATTGCTGCGATACCTGCTCCAATAGCTGCGCCAAGGTTGGCCATAGCCTCTAATAAAATCATTCCTAACATAGTCGTAAAATTTTAATTGTTGTTGTTAATGTTTTTTATTGTTTGTTTGTTGATATTCGGGATGTTGTGTCCGTCACTTAGCCTCGTGCTCGTGGGGCTCCACGAGTGCCATCGAGATGAAGATAGTGCTCAGGATGGTGAACACATAGGCCTGGATGAAGCTCACCAGCACGTCGAGCAGGAGCATGAACAGGGTGAAGGCGACCGAGAAGATGCTCGTGCCGATACCCACTCCCACTCCGAAGAGGTTGGTGAAGATGAAGATGAGCAACACGAGTACCAGCACGACCTTGTGTCCGCTCATCATGTTGGCAAAGAGTCGGATCATCAGTGCCAGCGGCTTGGTGAACATGCCCAGGGTCTCGATGATCTGCATCATCGGCACGGGGCACTTCAGGGCCATGGGAACCTCGGGCCAGAAGATTTCCTTCCAGTACTCCTTGGTGCCGCTGAAGGTGGTGATCAGGAACGTCAGCACGGCCAGTACCAGCGTCACGGCGATGTTGCCCGTGAGGTTGGCGCCGCCGGGGAAGATCACGATCAATCCCAGCAGGTTCATCGTCAGGATGAAGAAGAAGGCCGTCAGCAGGTAGGGGGCATACTTGAGTGAATGCTTGCCCAGGATGGGGCGGATGGTGTCGGAATAGACAAAGTCCACCACCAGTTCGAGGGCGCCCTTGCCGCCTCGCGGGGCCTTCATGCCGTTGCGGGCATACCAGCGCTTGAGCGACATCACCATCAGCGCCACGAGCACGGCGGCGATGATGAGGCCGGCGACATTCTTGGTGATCGAGAAGTCCCAGGGACGCACCTCGGTGCCGTCGTCCAGCACTTGCACCACCTTGCCGTGGTGCTCCTCGCTGGTCGAGATCTTGAAGCCGTCATAGGTCTCGCCGCCGGTGATGCGGTTGCTCATGAAACAGTGCAGTCCGTCCTGTCCCCACACGATGATGGGCAGGGGGATGCGGGCACTGTGGTTGAAGGGCACTTCCCAGCCGTAGGCGTCCCCCAGGTGCTCAAAGATGGTCTCCTTGGGGTTGAGCTCGGTGGTATGGCCCTCGGCACGGTGCTGGGCCGAGCTGTAGTAGCCCAGTCCTATCAGCGCCACAATCACGAGTGCGACGATAGCAGTTATTATCTTGCTCTTCATTGCTGTATCAATACAAGCACACCGACACCACATTATCCTTTACATCGGCTACGCCGCCGTGGATGTCACGCTCCACGGTGCTGCCACCGGCCACATAGCTCATGCGTCCGGCCTGGAGGGCGGCGATGAGGGCGGCGTGGTTGTTGAGCACCTGGAACTGTCCCATGACGCCGGGGAGCGTCACCTGGTCGACAGTGCCTTCAAACTCGATTTGTTCAGCCGATATGATCTTGAGTGTCATGTTATATATGATAATGTATAACTCGTTATTAAACCGTAGTGAAACGCGGGCGGGCCGTCATCAGCTCTGCTCGAGCAGCTTCTTGCCCTTGGCGATAGCCTCGTCGATGGTGCCCACGCTCAGGAAGGCCTGCTCGGGCAGGTCGTCGACCTCGCCGTCGAGGATCATCTTGCAGCCGCGGATGGTCTCGGCCAGCGGTACCATCACACCGGGCAGACCGGTGAACTGCTCGGCCACAAAGAAGGGCTGCGACAGGAAGCGCTGGGCGCGGCGTGCGCGGGACACGACGAGCTTGTCCTCGTCGCTGAGCTCCTCGACACCCAGGATGGCGATGATGTCCTGCAGCTCGTTGTACTTCTGCAACAGGTGGATCACGCGCTGGGCGACGTCATAGTGCTCCTCGCCGATGATGTTGGGGTCCATGATGCGTGAGGTCGATGCCAGCGGGTCGACGGCGGGGTAGATACCCAGCTCTGCGATCTTGCGGCTCAACACGCAGGTGGCGTCCAGGAAGTTGAACGTGGTGGCAGGTGCGGGGTCGGTCAAGTCGTCGGCAGGCACATACACGGCCTGTACCGAGGTGATCGAGCCCGTCTTGGTCGAGGTGATGCGCTCCTGGAGCTTACCCATCTCACTGGCCAGGGTGGGCTGGTAACCCACGGCCGAGGGCATGCGTCCCAGCAGTGCCGATACCTCACTACCGGCCTGGGTGAAGCGGAAGATGTTGTCCATGAACAGCAGGATGTCCTTGCCGCCACCGTCCTGGTCGCGGAACTGCTCGGCCACGGTCAGTCCCGACAGGGCCACGCGCAGGCGGGCACCGGGGGGCTCGTTCATCTGGCCGAACACGAGGGTGGCCTGGGAACTGGCCACGGCCTTCATGTCCACGTCCTTGAGGTTCCACTCGCCCTTTTCCATTCTCTCACGGAACTTGTCGCCGTAGTTGATAACGCCGCTCTCGATCATCTCGCGCAGCAGGTCGTTACCCTCACGGGTGCGCTCGCCCACGCCGGTGAACACCGAGAAGCCGTTGTGCCCGTGGGCAATGTTGTGGATGAGCTCCATGATGAGCACGGTCTTGCCCACACCGGCGCCGCCGAACAGACCGATCTTGCCACCCTTGGAGAAGGGCTCGATCAGGTCGATAACCTTGATGCCAGTGAAGAGGATTTCCTGTGAAATCGACAGGTCGCTGAAGGGGGGTGCCGGCTGGTGAATGGCGCGGCGGTTGCCTTCCTGCAGCGGCTTGAGGTGGTCGATGCTCTGACCGATCACGTTGAGCAGGCGGCCCTTGATCTGGTCACCGGTGGGAACCGAGATAGGACGTCCCTTGGACACAACGCGGGCACCGCGCTTGAGTCCGTCGGTGCTATCCATGGCGACGCAGCGCACGGTGTTCTCGCCGACGTGCTGCTCGACCTCCAGAATGAGCTCGCTGCCATCGGGTCGCTCTACCGACAGCGCAGTGTAGATGGGGGGGCGTGATGCACCCTCCTGCTCAAAGGCGATGTCGACAACGGGCCCGATAACTTGGGTTATTTTTCCAAAATTTTCAGCCATAATGATGATTATTGACTTTTAACGGTATTGTTGTGATTATTATGTGATTATCTTGTTGTGTCAAGCACCGAAGTACCATCCCTGGGTCACCATGATGGCCATCACGACCAGGTTGACCAGGCCGATGGGCATCAAGTAGCGCCACTCCAGGGCGAGCATCTGGTCGATGCGCACGCGGGGGAATGACCAGCGGATCCAGAAGAAGATGAAGGTGACAAAGAAGGCTTTGCCCAGGAACCACACCACGCTGGGGATGTAGTCCATGATGGTGTTGAAGCCGTCCCAGCCGGGCACGTGCAGGGGCATCCAGCCGCCCAGAAAGAGCAGCGTGGCGATACCCGAGACGATGAACAGGTTGAGGTACTCGGCCAGGTAGAAGAAGCCGAAGTGGATACCCGAGTACTCGGTGTGGTAACCGGCGGTGAGCTCGTGCTCGGCCTCGGGCAGGTCAAACGGGCCGCGGTTGTTCTCGGCGTTGGCAGCGATCATATATATAATGAACGCGAGGATGGCGGGCAGGTGTCCCTTGAAGATGAACCAGCCGTCGGCCTGTGCCTCGACGATGCCCGTGATGGACATGGTGCCGGCCAGGCAGACCATCGTCAGGATCGAGATGCCGCAGGAGAGCTCGTAGCTGACCATCTGGGCACCGCTGCGCATCGCGCCGATGAGGGTATACTTGCTGTTACTCGACCAACCGGCCAGCAGGATGCCCAACACACCGATTGAGGAAACGGCCACGATGAAGAAGACACCGATGTTCATGTCAATA
>JAFTFA010000102.1 GCA_017449785.1 Muribaculaceae bacterium
TCCTCTCTCCTCACTCCACAGTAATATTGACCTTGCCGCTGCCGGCGATGTCCTTGGAGTTGTGGCGAACGTTGCCCTTGATGTTCACATCGCCACTGCCGGCAATCTCGGTGTGGACGTTGTCTGCATCGATGTGTTCGCAGTTCACGTCGCCCGATCCGGCAATCTCGATATTGAAATCCTTGCACTTGAGAGTCCCCAGGTTGACGTCACCGCTGCCGGCAATCTCGGCACGGGCTTTGCGGCAATCCAGCTGACCGATCTCGATCGAGCCCGACCCGGCTATCTGCATTGTGGACTTCTCGCCATTGACAGCAACGAGCAGGATCTGGCCCGACCCGGCGATCTCGCTATTCAGGTCGTTGGACGAGATGGGTTGGCTGGCGGTAAACATTCCCGAACCGGCAATCGAGATGTTGTCGATGGCGGGCGAGGTGACATATAACTTCACGTTTTCGAGCTTCGCCTTGGGCCTGTTCACCGCCTGGCGGATGCGCAGTTCGCCTTCCTTGACATAGACCGTCATCTCCTTCATGGCCTGTTCGTCGGCCTCGATGCGCACGCTGTGCTTCTCGCCCTGCTCATAGATGACCTTGAAAGCTCCCGCTACCTCTACCTGGTCAAACGGTTGCATTGCAGTCACCTGGTTGGCGACGGGTACTTGGGTGGGCGTGTTGTCCTTGCCGTTGTTCAGGGTCACACTCATGCACGACATCATTGTCATGGATACCAGGGCTATCAAGCCCAGAAAGAAAATCTTGTTCTTCATCTTCATTGTCTCTTTTTTTATCTGTTGTTCATTGTTTCGTTTACCTATTAGACGCACGAGCACCCCGAAATGTTTCACTTTTTCTTGAAAAAAATGCAACTTTGCAGATAAGTACCTGGCTATCAATGGGTAAAAATCACTGTCCTTGGGAAGTAAAAACTCATCCGGAACATGGCGGGTGTAGGGCCTCGCCTTGGCGTGGCCACACAGCATCAAGATTTTAGCGTGCCCGCAAACAACTGTTAATCAATACTTTCTGGACGCAATGCCGAGGCTGGCATTGGGAGCCAATCTGTTAGGAACGGCCACGCCAAGGCGAGGCCCTACAGCTTGCTACAAGTAAGCCCGATTTGACAATCGTGTATTGAAATCAATATTAATCAGCCAATTGCGTGGCAGGTAAAGATTCCCCGGACACCCTAATAGAAAAAAAGGGTCTGCATAATAGAAAAACCACGCCCGTGGTCAACGATAGTGACGCGTGGGCGTGGTTGTTAGGGGGTAGAGTGTTCCTGTGGCAGCGCGCTGTGGTGCTGTCGCGAGGTGGACCCGTCTTACTTCTTCTCCTTGAGCAGGTCGCGGATCTCGCCGAGCAGCTCTTCCTGGGTGGGACCAGCGGGAGCCTCGGGCTCTTCCTTCTTGGGCATGAGCTTGTTCATGGCCTTGATCATGAGGAAGATGCAGAACGCGATGATGAGGAAGTCGATGATGTTCTGGATGAAGGCACCATACTTGAGGACAGCGCCAGTGGCCTCGGCGGCAACGCCGGCGTTGGCAGCGGCAGTGTTGACAGCGTTGGCAGCGGCGTCAACGGCACCCTCGGCACCGACAGCCGAAGCAGCCTCGCCAACCATCTCGGACACGGGGGGCAGATGATACTCCAGGCCCGACAGGTCGATACCACCGGTCAGCAGACCGATAGCGGGCATCAGCACGTCGTCAACCAGCGAGGTAACGATTTTGCCGAAAGCACCACCGATGATAACACCGACAGCCATGTCCATCACGTTGCCCTTCATTGCAAACTCTTTAAACTCTTTTACAAAACCCATAATTTTTCAAGTTTTAAAAATTAATATTGTGAAAACGAATTTATTAAACATTCTTAATTGTGCCGCAAAACAAGCATTTTGTCACTCAAACACGATGTTGAATTGATATTTTTGTTAATTTTGCAGTCGCATGGCGGCTGCTACTTGGCAAATGCCAATGCAAAGGTAATAAAAAAATGGACTAAAAGTTATATATCTACATTATTTATTTAAAAATTATTAAAAAATGGAGAAAATTAAAATCGGTATTAATGGATTCGGACGTATTGGTCGCTTTGTGTTCCGCTCAGCTTTTGAGAAGGAGAACGTTAACGAGATCGAGGTAGTAGGTATCAATGACCTGCTCGACGTTGACTACATGGCCTACATGCTCAAGTATGACACCATGCACGGCCGCTTCGAGGGTACTGTAGACTATGACCTGGAGAAGAAGGAGCTCATCGTCAATGGCCAGCACATTCACATCTATGCCGAGAAGGAAGCCCAGAACATCCCCTGGGGTGAGATCGGTGCCGAGTATATCGTTGAATCGACCGGTTTCTATCTGACCATGGACCGTGCTGAGCAGCACCTCAAGGCCGGTGCCAAGTATGTTGTTCTGTCTGCTCCCAGCAAGAAGGGTGACGACGGTCGCCAGGCTCCCATGTTCGTATGCGGCGTGAACACCGACAAGTATGATGGCCAGACCATCGTCAGCAACGCCAGCTGCACCACCAACTGCTTGGCTCCCATCGCCAAGGTGCTGAACGACAGCTTCGGCATCGAGAGCGGCTTGATGACCACCGTTCACTCGGTAACCGCTACCCAGCGCACCGTTGACGGTCCCAGCGCTAAGGACTGGCGCGGTGGCCGTGCTGCCTGTGGCAACATCATCCCCAGCTCGACGGGTGCTGCCAAGGCTGTAGGCAAAGTCATTCCCGAACTCGACGGCAAGCTCACCGGTATCTCGATGCGCGTCCCCACGCTCGACGTGTCGGTTGTTGACCTGACCGTGAACCTGAAGAACCCCGCTACCAAGGAGGACATCTGCGCTGCCATGAAGAAGGCCAGCGAGGGTGAGCTCAAGGGTATCCTGGGTTACACCGAGGACAAGGTTGTCAGCAGCGACTTCCTGGGTTGCCCGCTGACCTCCATCTTTGACGCCGACGCCGGTGTTTACCTGACCGACAAGTTTGTCAAGGTCGTTTCATGGTATGACAACGAGATCGGTTACAGCCACAAGATGCTCGACCTCATCAAGGTGATGAAGAAGCGCAACGGCTAATCCGTCAAGATATTGATCTACCAAGTACCCCCGCGGGATTCTCCTCATCGAGATTTCCCGCGGGGACTTTTTTTCATAAAAAACGATAAAAAATTTGGAATATAGACACTCGATGCTGTAACTTTGTAACCAACAAATCAATTTATATTAACCATCTAAAACAATTCACGACAATGAAGAAATGGAAATGCGTTGTGTGTGGTTACATCCATGAGGGTGACACACCTCCCGAAGAATGCCCGCTGTGCGGCGTTGGTCCCGAGGACTTTGAGGAAGTGACCGAGTAACGCTCGAGCACCGCCATCAAGTTCTACCGAACACTTGAATTAATTACACAAAACTGTTTAACTTACTAATTGATAGATTAAGACACTAATAGAGTACAATTATGGCTAAGAAATGGATCTGCACCGTGTGCGGTTATGTACACGAGGGTGACACCCCTCCCGAGAAATGTCCGCAGTGTAAACAACCCGCCGAGAAGTTCAAGGAACTCAAGGAGGATGCCGAGGTGAACTACGCCGCCGAGCACGTCATCGGCGTGGCCAAGGGCGTTGATCCCGAAATCCTGGACGGCCTCAAGGCCGACTTCCAGGGCGAATGCTCAGAGGTGGGCATGTATCTGGCTATGTCCCGTCAGGCCGACCGCGAGGGCTATCCCGAGATCGCCGAGGCGTTCAAGCGCTACGCACTGGAGGAGGCCGAGCATGCCGCCAAGTTTGCCGAGCTGCTGGGTGAGGTGGTCTGGGACACCAAGACCAATCTCGAGAAGCGCATGGCTGCCGAGGCTGGTGCCTGTGAGCACAAGACCCGCATCGCCAAGCTGGCCAAGGCCCAGGGCCTGGATGCCATCCACGACACGGTTCACGAGATGGCTCGCGACGAGGCTCGTCACGGACAGGGCTTCACCGGCCTGTACAACCGCTTCTTCAAGAAGTAAAGACCGGCAGGAGAGACATCGTGAACCAGGCGCGTTCACGACAGGCACACCCGTAACAAAGCGGCAGCGCCGCGAGGGTGACTATTGAAGACAAGAAAGACAAGGTATTGTGTTGATACACAATATCTTGTCTTTCTTTATTAAGCCTTTGTTTAGTGCGGGTTGGTGGGGATCAGTGCCAGATGTAGGTGACGGTGCCGATGCCCTCGGTCATGGTGTTCTTGGGGACCGAGAACTGGGACTTCAAGGCGGCCTGCTCACAGGCGCGGCGCACCTCGGGGTGGGAGGCCAGGTCGCCAGTGGCTCCGGTGGCCTTGGCCGAGGTGACCTTGCCGCGGGGATCGACGGTGACGCGCACCGTCACGCGGCCCGACCACTTGCTGTTGGGCACGGGCTTGGCCCAGTAGTCGAGGGTGTAGCCCACGAGGCCCGTGACACCGGGCTTGCCGGCAAGGATGCCCTGGCTGGAGTTGCCGCCGGGGGCGCCTTGCTTGCCGCCGCCCTTGCCGTTACCGTTGCCGAAGGCGTTCTTCACCCTGTTGTTGGTCGCGTTGCTGGTGGCGGTCTTCTGCTCGCTGGTTTTGTTGGCCTTGGTCTCGGTGGCCTCGGCTTTCTTTTCCTTGGCCTTGGGCTTGTCCACGACCTTGTCGTTCTGCTTGACGGGGCCCGACTTCTTGGGCTCGGCCTCCTTGGGCTGCTCTTTCACCTTGTGGGGCGATTCGGCCTTCTGGGTGACCAGGGGCGGGGTCTTGTGGTTGGCCTCGCCGGCGTCCTCCATGTCGTCGGCATCGATGTCGGGCTCATCGCCCTGCTCGGGCGAGGCACTGGGGTCGGCCGACTCTTGATCCATGAGGTCGTTCTGCACGTTGTCGAGCGTGTTGCCCAGCATCACATATTCCCCGCCGAACAGGATGGAGTCCTGTGCCAGCTGCGTCATGTCGGGCCGTTCGGGCAGCTGTTCATAGCGCAGGGTGTAGCGCAGCAACAGTGCCATCGTCCCCACGGTGATGAGTAGGGTGAGCAGCAGGGCCCAGAGGCTGTGTTTGCGGCGATCGTCTTCCATTGTGATGAGTGGGGATTAGGGATTGGTGGTAACAACGGGCTGAGCGGCCGCGTCGGTCTGGACGTCAACGGTCTGCTCAGCATTAACGGGCCCGAAGGTGGCCTCGCTGGGCTTGGTGGCCAGGACGATCTTTACGCCCTGCTTGGAGCCCTTGTCCAGAATCTCGACAATCTTGCCGTAGTTCACCTCCTCGTCGGCATAGACGGCGACAAACTCGTCGGGGTTGCCGGCCTTGAGAGCCTGCATGAATCCCTCGAGCTGCTCGGGCGCGATGGGCAGCAGGTCGCTCTCGCCGCCCTCGGTCGTCTGCTGAGTGGCAAACATGTTCAGGTCCTTGTCCACATAGATGCGCGTCGAGGGCTTGATGGCCGTCTGCTCGCTGCTCTGCGGCAGGTTGACCTCGAGCGCCGACGGGAATACAAACGTCGATGTGACCATGAAGAAGATGAGCAGCAGGAAGATGATGTCGGTCATCGAGGCCATGCTGAACATCGACAGGGTGGTATGTTGTCTCTTGAGTGCCATAGGTTGATGAGTTTTAAGTTTTAAGTTTTAAGTTTTAAGTTGTTAGTTGTTAGTTGTTAGTTGGGGGTGAACCTAAAACCTAAAAGATAAAGCCTAATACATTTTTTACTTGGCCGGCTCGTTGAGCAGGTCCATAAACTCCATCGTCTTGCCCTCGAGCTTGTTCATCACCTTGTTGACACGCGAGGTGAGGTAGTTGTAGGCAAACAGGGCGATGATGCCCACGACCAGACCGGCCACGGTGGTCACCAGGGCCTGGTAGATGCCGCCGGCCAGGATGGACACGTTGCTGTTGTTGCCGGCGCTGGCCAGCTGGAAGAAGGCGTTGACCATACCGACCACGGTGCCCAGGAAGCCGATCATGGGAGCTCCGGCAGCGGTGGTGGCCAGCCAGTTGAAGCCCTTCTCGAGCTTGGCAATCTCCATGTTGCCCACGTTCTCGATGGCGACGAGCACGTCGTTCATCGGGCGGCCGATGCGCGTCACGCCCTTCTCGATCATGCGGGAGTAGGGGGTGTTGGTGTCCTGGCAGAGCTTGAGTGCCTGGTCCACCTCGCCGCGGTGGATGTAGTCCTTGATGCGGTCCATGAAGGAGCGGTCCTGGCGATTGGCATGGTTGATGGCGAACAGGCGTTCAAAGAAGATGTAGATGCTCACCACGGCCAGCAGGGCCAGCGGTATCATGAACCACCAGCCGCCTGCCAGAATCAGGTCCCACACCGAGAGTTCCTTGATCACGGGCTCGGCAGCGGCGGCGGCAGCGGGGGCTGTCGCTGCGGCAATGGCGGCTGCACTGTCGGTCATCACCTGAACGGCGCTGTCCATTGTTTGTTGCAGGGTGTCGGTAGCCTGCTGCACCACTTGAGTGGCGGGTTCGCCTTGGGCGAGAATCATGTTGAGGATTGACATATTCGTTCTTGGATTCGTTATGTTTTGGTTATCTTGTTGTTATCTTTTTCTCTATAATAACGTGTAAACACGTCATTTATTTCAAGCACTCCTTGTAAGCCTTGATGGTGGCCTCGAGACCCAGGTAGAGCGCGTCGCTGATGAGCGCATGACCGATCGAGACTTCGGCCAGGTGACGCACGTGCTGTTGGAAGAACTTGAGGTTCTTCAGGTTCAGGTCGTGGCCGGCGTTCAGTCCCAGGCCCACGCTGTGGGCCGTGTCGGCAGCGGCGACGAAGGGCGCCACGGCAGCCTCGGGGTCGTTGTCAAACTGCTCGGCAAACGGGCCGGTGTAGAGCTCCACGCGGTCGGCACCGGTGCGCGCAGCGGCGCGGATGTTGTCCAGGTCGGTGCCCACAAAGATGCTCGTGCGCACCCCGGCCTCCTTGAGCCTGTCAACGATGCCGGTGAGGAACTCCATGTTGGCCTGCACGTCCCATCCGGCCGACGAGGTGAGGGCGTCGGGGGCATCGGGCACGAGGGTGGCCTGGGTGGGGCGCACGCTCAGCACCAGTTCCATGAACTGCTCGCTGGGATAGCCCTCGATGTTGAACTCGGTGCGCACCAGCGGGCGCAGGGCGAACACGTCGCTGCGGCGGATGTGCCGCTCGTCGGGACGCGGGTGGACGGTAATGCCGTCGGCACCGAATCGCTCACAGTCCATCGCTACTTGTTCTACATCAGGTACATTGCCGCCTCGCGCGTTGCGCAGGGTCGCTATCTTGTTGACGTTTACACTCAGGTTGATCATTACTATCTATTGTGATTTCGTCTTGATTGTGTCGTTATTGGTCAGGTTATCGGTTGTAGCTTTGCCGCACTACAACATGCAAAATTAGCCATTATTTTTTACATAGGTGTGATAACGAATGTGAATTTTGCCAAAAAAGCGATAACGCCCGCCCATCGGCCGGCCGCGGTGGCGCGGACTAAAGCACGCGCGGGGCTCATATAGGGGGGCATTGCGGTAGAAGGAAGTGACACCTGGCATGCGGGCCACAGGCCCGCAACACACTGGCGGCGAGGGCGGCAATACACTGACGGCGAGGGCGGCTAAACTTTTCCCGGGGCAATGGGGATACAAAAAACGGCTGCCCGCCATGGATGGTGACGGGCAGCAGTTTGGATGATGTGTGCTTCACTCGATTTAAGGAATACCTAATTATTTAAAATCTAAACATTCTCTCTCAAAATAATGTGTCGAAACCTGTCATGTTACCGCCCAGGACCTGCCTGTTGAACCTGTCGGACATCCTGTCAATCGCATTGGGAAGTCTTGTCCCGCACATGCTGCTGTCAAACGTCCATGTGTAGTAGCGGCCCCCATCGTCGATGAGCTTGATGACATAGGTCCCGTTGATCAGGATCGAGGCATCGATGATGCCGCATACCCCGTCTATCATTCCTTGCCAGACGATCATGCCGGTGGACTGCATGGTGATCACGACGTCGTAGTAGAACGTGTCAAATCCATAAACCGTGATCAGGTTGGTTTCTTGATCATACTCCAGTGTGGGTTGCGCAAAAAACACTCCAGGAGTCTTGTCCCGGTCACCACCACCTGTCTGGTGGGTGATATCTGGTCTGTCTTGAGCCATCGCGGTCATGCCGCAGATGGTCATCAGTAATATAGTCGTGAAGATATATAAACGTTTCA
>JAFTFA010000103.1 GCA_017449785.1 Muribaculaceae bacterium
CAAGTTATAAACAATGACAAGCGAGTCATTGGGCTGATATATATAGACAGGCACCTGCATCGCGTTTTCCTTGACTGTGTCTGGCGCAGTGGAATTCAACGACAGCACACCACCACCGCCTGTGCTCTCGCGCAACGTGCCAGCAATGGGAAAAGGTCTTGTGGGATCAATCGGTCTTCTGACAAGGCCACCACCCAATGTATGATTCTCTGGATCGGCACTAAATCTGTCAATCATTTCTACCACATTGGTCCTCTGGAGGCCAGTGCCAGCAGCTCCCCTCAGAGTGCCACCCCCGACACTCTCACGCAACGTACCTACAATGGGTAATGTGTTTGTGGGATCAATCGGTCTTCTGATTCGGCCACCACCCAATGGATCAATGGTGTTGTCTTTTAATCTGTCAAACGTCTCAAATACATCCGTCGGCTTCTGGTAGCCTGTTACTGAGTCTATAATGTTTTTTGTTGAGAGACCTGACCCAATCGGCGACATGAGCGAGGCTCTAGTAGGCGTCGACGGATCGCGGGGGTCAATCGGCTTCTTGGGCTTGCCCATGGGTCCTATTTCAATACCGCGAACCAGATTACCATTCACCACAACAAATCCACTATTATTATGGTCGACAGAATACCACACTCCTGGCAATACAGAACCAGATGTTTCATGATAAACACAGCTATGGATAGCATTGGGCATCAGCACAGTAAAATTGCTGATTAACGGAGAAATCGCAGCTGTCGTATCACATGAAATGAGCGAATCAGTCCTAGATTTATATATCTCAGTCACTATTTGGCTATAAATCAAGAAACTGCCATCAAACAGCATCGAGCCGTCACCATAGATTGTAGCCTCCAGAGGGCAATTAACCGTATCATTACCAAAGAAATCGCTGGCCGTCAGCAGGAAGTTGTCTGTTTTAACGACCTTTTTTCTCAAATGAAACGGTATTAAATCGCTTTCTACCGTATCGGACCGCAAGTAGCAAGACCACAGCCTGGCAAGACCTGCCTCAAGGTCAATCTCGATGGGCACATCATACCCGTCGTAAAAGCCACTCAAGATCGAAGTGCTGTAATCATCAAAGAAGTATGCCTGGGTATTCCAGCTCATGCTGATGGTGGTATCATTCAGCAACAGTTGGCCATTCTGGTCAATGCTGTCGACGACTTGCATGTCGATAACGGAAATTCTGGAGCCGGACAGGTCATCGGCGTTCAGGCGACGCGGAGCGGCCTTGGACCTGCGGTTGTCGTCCAGGGTGAGGTTGCGCTCTCGCATGAACCGGGCAAGTGATGTGGATGCCGTTGTTCCTGTGGTGGCGGGACGGGCTACACAGGTGGATTTCTTCAACGTCGGCCTCGCTTGGGCGACATCGGGCTCGGGCACTCCAGCCGTGGCGGCCAGTGCCATACAGACACACATGATGGATAAAATCAGATTTTTCATACCAAAACAATTTTTTATTACGTCCAGATTTTAATAATTAAGGATTTCAACACGATACTTTACTCCTGTCAAGCGGTTCCTTGCCTCAAGGCTCAAAATCATTAACCCAAGTAGCTTCATCCGACTCACAAAGGAGTTTTTTTTAAAACCTTACAAATTTACAACAATTTCCCTTTCCCACAGATAAAGTTATCAAATTTAACGTTTATTAACTACAAAATCCATTGTTTTGTTGCACCTTTGCACTGAATAATAGCAGACCGATGTTAGACCTGACGCGCGAAACCTTCAAGAATATCATCTACATGGCCCGCCGCTTTAAGTTGGCGACGGTGCTCAACATGCTGGGCCTCATCGTGGCATTTACTGCCTTCTATGTCTTCTTGACCCAGATCATCTACCAGGCGTCCTTCAATGGCGACATTCCTGACCACGAGCGGCTCTACCGCATGGAGAGCGACTTTGTGTATAATGAATGTGAATTCAGTGACATCGTGAGCCGCCCCTTTGCCGACGCCTTGAAACGGCTGCCCGAGGTGGAGGGCTACTCCCTGGTGGACAACGTCAATTCCTATCCCCAGCTATTCAAGAAGCCCGGCAATGGGCAAGAAGTGCACTATACCTTCACGCTGGCCAATGAAACCGCCGTGAGCATCCTGTCGGGTAGCGCGCTGGACGGCAAGATCGAGTGGAACGGCGATAACGGCAACCGGGGCATCATCATTCCCGAGAGTGTCGCCCGGGACTATTTCGGGACTGTCCATGCGACAGGCAAGGAGATGGTGGGCATCTTTGGCGACGCGACGTTCACCCGCAAGGTCATGGGCGTGTATAAGGACTTCCCGGCCAACTCGGACATCCCCAATGCCATCTTCTCATGGATGGAACCCGAGGACACGCTGTCGCTCGACGTGAGCTACTCGTGCATCGTCAAGTTCAAGGCCGATGCCTTGCCCGTCGACACAGAGGCCTTCACCAAGCGGTACAAGCAAGCCCTCATCGGCTACCTGACCGCCGGGATGAAGAAGGAAGGAAAAGAGAAGTTCATCGCCATCAATGTCGAAGAGATCAACCTCACGAGTTTCAAGTTCACGTCGCTGGGTGACAGCTACTTTGAGCACACGTCATTCACTCCCGGCAAGAGCGGTTACAGGGTCATGTTCTATCTGCTGGAGATCTTCTGTGCCCTCGTTCTGGCGCTGGCCGCCATCAACTTCCTGAACTTCACGCTGGCCGAGAGCCCCATGCGCGTGCGCGGCCTGAATACCCGTCTGGTGATGGGTGCGTCCCAGCGGTCGGTGAGGCTGGGCCTCATCGGCGAGGGAGTCATCACGGCCATCGTCGCCTGCCTGTTGTCGTTGGTTCTGTGCAGCCTGCTGCAGTCGTCCTCGTTCCTGGCCGGATTGACCGACGGCAATCTTTCCCTGCAAGACCACCTGTGGCTGGTCCTGTCGATGCTGGCCATAGCCATTGTCATCGGCATTGTGGCCAGTGCCTATCCCGCCGCCTTTGCCACCTCATTTCCCATGTCCATCTCGTTGAAGGGCAACTTCGGGCTCACGCCCGGTGGCCGCAGGTTGCGCCAGGCCCTGGTGGGGCTACAGTTGTGTATATCGGCCCTCATGATCATCTATATCGGCATCCTCTACTGCCAGGCACGCTACATCTACAATCTCCCCTATGGCTACGACAAGGAGAATCTGCTCATCGCCAACTTGCCCAAGAACCTGTTTGACTACACACCCGAGAACGACACCCTGAGGCAGCAGCTCGCAGCGATGCCCGGCATCGAGAAGATCATGTTTGCCGACGAGCAGCTGGGCCAGACCGACGGTCACTCCACCGTGTGGACATCCCACAACGGCGAGGTCTTCAAGTACTCCATCATGCACGTCAGCCCCGACTACCCAACTACCATGAAGATAGAGCTGATAGAGGGACGCAGTTTCAACAACGGGGACACGGCGGCCATCATCGTCAACCGATCGGCCCAGGAGCGCTGGCCGTGGATCCAGTTGGGGTCGGTCATCGGGACCAACACATCGGACACCGAGCCCGATAGCGCCGTCGTCGTCGGCATCTGCGAGAACATCCGCTACGGCACAATACGTGCCAACAAGAACCTGCCGTTCTTGATCGTGTACGATAAGAACTACCCCTACCTGTCGGCCGTGTCGATGCGGGTTGCAGCCGATGCCGACCGCGATAACGTCATGCGGCAGGTCAACAACCTGCTGCGCGACCGATATGGCATCCTGTCGCAGCCGGCTGTCTATTTCAACAACCAGCTGGAGGTTACCTACGGGAAAGAATTCCGCTACATGTACCAGATGGTTCTGCTGGCCATCACCTGCCTGATACTCACGCTGATAGGAGTATTCTGCATCACGATATTTGAGACGGAGTTCAGGCGCAAGGAAATCGGAATCCGCAAGGTGTCGGGAGCCACGACGGGCAAGATCATCATGGTCTTCTGCCGCCGATACACGCTGTTGCTGCTCATCAGCTTTGCCGTTGCGGCACCGATAGCCCTCATCAGCGGCTGGCTGACGTTAAGAACGTTTGCCGAACATGCAGGCGCCTCGGACTACTGGTGGGTTTTCCCGCTGAGCCTTGTGCTGGTGAGTGCCATCACCCTGGGCATCGTCGCCGAGCGCAGGTGGCGAGCGGCCCGCGAGAATCCCATCAACTGCATCAAGACCGAGTAATTCCACCCGCTGCACACTAGAATTCACAAACAGACTGCAAGACAATGATAAAGGTTGAAAACATCAAGAAAGTGTTCCGCTCAAGCGACATCGTTTCGGTTGCGCTGGGCGGCATCAACATGGAGGTGAAGAAGGGCGAATTCATTGCCATCATGGGGCCCTCGGGCTGCGGCAAGACCACATTGCTCAACATCCTGGGCCTGCTGGACAATCCCACCGAGGGCAGTTACCTGTTCAACGGCGTGGAGGTCTCCAGGCTCAAGGAGAACGAGCGCACCGCGATGCGCAAGGGCAGAATCGGCTTTGTGTTCCAGAGTTTCAACCTCATCGACGAACTCAACGTGGAGGAGAACGTGGAATTGCCTCTCAAGTATCTGGGCATGCCCGCGGCCGAGCGCAAGACAAGGGTAACCGAGGCCCTGCGCCAGCTCAACATCTCGCACCGCTCCCTGCACTACCCCATCCAGCTATCGGGCGGCCAGCAGCAGCGAGTCGCCATCGCCCGCGCCATCGTCATGCGCCCCGAACTGATTCTGGCCGACGAACCGACGGGCAACCTGGACAGCAAGAACGGCAAGGAGGTGATGGAACTGCTTGCAGACCTCAACGACGAGGGCACGACCATCGTCATGGTGACGCACTCGCAGCGCGACGCTTCCTATGCCCACCGCATCATCAACATGCTCGACGGCTTCCTCGTCGAGAAGACCGATCTATAACACGCGAGAAAGCATCATCTCACGCCAAGACGCAAAATAATCTCCCACAAGAGGTTAGCTAAACCTCAACGCAGATGACAACGGCCTCAATCGACCCGGGCTCGACGTGCGATTCAGCGTCAAGAGGGGCGAGTATCAATTTTCCTTTTCCAGGAGGGCGACGTTCTCGACATGGTGGGTGTGGGGGAACATATCCACGGGCTGGATTTCCACGACACGGTATTTCTCGTCGAGCATGGCGATGTCACGCGCCTGGGTCGCAGGATTACAGCTGACATAGACCAGTCGCTGGGGCTCGGCATTGAGGATGACCTTGACTACGTCCTCGTGCATGCCAGCGCGAGGCGGATCGATGATCATGACCTCGGGGCGACAGTGCTCGGCAATGAAGCCGTCGGTGAGCACGTCCTTCATGTCGCCGGCATAGAACAGGGTATTCTCGATGCCGTTGACACGGGAGTTGAGCTTGGCGTCCTCGATGGCCTCGGGGACATACTCGATGCCGATGACTTGACGGGCCTGGCGGGCCACAAAGTTGGCGATGGTGCCGGTGCCGGTATAGAGGTCATAGACGAGTTCGTCGCCCGTGAGGGCAGCCATGCGTCGAGCCACCTTGTAGAGCTCATAGGCCTGGCGGGAATTGGTCTGATAGAACGACTTGGGACCCACGCGGAACCTCAGGCCCTCCATCTCCTCCTCGATGTAGTCACGGCCGCTATAGGTGATGAACTCCTGGTCGGCCAGCGAGTCGTTGACCTTGAGGTTGATGACGTAGAGCAGCGACGTGATCTGCGGGAAGCGCTCATGCACAGCGCTCATCACATCGTCGATGGCGGCCTGGTTGGCCTCGCCGAAGACGATGACCTCCATCACCTCGCCCGTGCTGGCGGTGCGGGTCATGGTCATGCGGATGAAACCCTGCTGCCCGCGGATGTCATAGAACGAATAGCCCTTCTCGACACAATAGCCGCGAATGAACAGGCGCAACTCGTTACTGATGTCATCCTGTAACCAGCAGTGCTTGATGTCGAGCACCTTGTCAAAGGCCCCGGGGATATGGAAACCAGCCGCATTGCGGTCGGGGAACTCCACACCACTGTCGAGCTGCTCGCGGGTGAGCCAGCACTTGTTGGAGAACGTGAATTCCAGCTTGTTGCGATAATGGGTCGTCACCGCCGAGCCCAGGATGGGATTGATGGCGGGGATGGGCACCTTGGCAATACGCTCCATGGCATCGACCACCTGCTGCTGCTTGCACTGCAGCTGGTACTCATAGGGGAGGTGCTGCCACTTGCAGCCGCCACACAGGCCGAAGTGCTCGCACATGGGCTCCACGCGCAACACGCTGGGCTTGACCATGCGGTCGATGTGGCCCTCGGCAAAACTGTGCTTCTTGCGGTCGATCTTGAGGTCAATCACGTCGCCAGGAGCGCCAAACGGCACAAACACCACCAGGTCGTTCCAGCGGCCCAGGCTCTTGCCCTCGGCCGCCACGCCCGTTATCTCAAAATTCTCAATTACCGGGATATCTTTCTTCTTCTTTCTCATCGTGGCCGCAAAGGTACAAAAAGCAGCGAAGTCAAGAAAGACAACAGGGACAAAAAACATTATCACTCGTTGAGGGAGCGGATAACGGAATCACGCGGGAGGCCCAGGGCGACGGCACGGTCGATGTCACGGTTCATGTCGTCGTGCTGGAAACGCAGCTTGTTGAGCTTTGCGCGCAATACATATAAATAGGGGTCACCAGGGGTCATCTCAAGGGCAGTGCGGATGTCATCCTCGGCATCGTTGAGGCGCTTGAGGATCAGGTAGCAGTCGGCACGGTTGCCCAGCAACTGGGCACTGGGTTGCACCTTGATGACCTGGGTAAACAGTTCGGCTGCGCGGGCGTAATTGCCCCTGTGCTTGTGCATCAGGCCCATGCCCTCGTGATACAGGCCCGAATTGGGGTTGATGCGCTTGATCTCGTTGAACAGGTCCTCGGCACGGGAGTAGTCGCCGCGTTCCATCGCCAGCACCCCCAGCGAGTAGCGGGCCTCGGTGTTGTACATGTCCAGTTCACAGACGCGCTCAAAATCGTCCACGGCATGACCGACGCTGTCCATCTCGACGTAGAGGGCGGCGCGGTTCAATAGCAGCGTCACGGCATGAGGCGTCATGTCCAGAGCGAGGGTGTAGTTCTTGACAGCCTCGGCGAGTCGGCCCTGATAGCGTTGCAGGGTTGCGATATTGCTCAACAACAGAGAGTTGTTGGGGTTATCGGGCTCAGCCTTGATGGCGGTGAAGAGCCACTGCTCGGCCACGGGCCAATCGTGGCTGTAGATATAGGTCTGGGCCGAGTCAATCGCCTGGAAATAAGGCGTCTCGGTATCCAGGTCGGCAATATAGGGGCCCTCTGCTTTTTTCTCTTGCGGCTTCAGCCCCTTGGGGACCTTCATGTTCTCGTCACCGATAGAATTGATGACCTGACCAGCACACGGCATCGCGCCCAACAGTGCGACAAGTGCCACTATTACCGTTTCAATCCTTCTCATCATGCCAACTGCTAACTATTAACGTGCACGTCCACCTGGGGGAACGGGAAGTGGATGCCGTGTTGCGGGAACTGCTTGTAGATCTGCTCATTGACATCATAGAGCACACTCCAGTAGTTGGCGATCTCGGTCCAGGCGCGCACGATGAGCGTCACCTGGCTGTCGTCCAGGCTCTCGACGTTGACGCTGGGAGCGTAATTGGGCTTGGGTATCAAGGCAGCCAGCGCAGCCTCCTGGGTCTCGCGATACTCCTCGGTGCGGCGGCGATGCCAGTGGAACAGGCGCTGCCACCAGGACATGGGCTTCTCCTCGTCGGTCTGCTCGAGTGACTGCTCGACAGGCTCCTCGGTTTCCTTGACGTCGGCATCGGTGTGGACGATGCGGCCGTCGGCGGCAAGGATGTCGAGAGCTACCTTGCGGGCCACATCCACGTTGTCGCCATAACTGATGCCCACACGCCACTCCACACGGTGGTAGGGCTCGGCACTGACGTTCTTCAACGAACTGGTCGCCAGGCCGCCGTTGGGGATGACGATGCGGTCATTGTTGTAGGTGTTGATGACGGTATGGAAAATCTGGATTTCCTTGACCGTGCCCTTGAACTCGCCGAACTCGATGTACTCTCCCACCCTATAGGGCTTCATCAACAGGATGAGCACTCCGCCGGCAAAGTTCTGCAACGTGCCGCTCAAGGCCATGCCGATGGCGACACCGGCACTGGCAAAGACCGCGATAAACGAACTCGTCTCGATGCCCAGCACGCCGATGACGGTGATAATCAACAGGAACAGCAGCGTCATCTTGATGAAACTCAACAAGAAAGACGTCAATGAGCGCTCAAAGCCCTTGCGCACCATGATGGCGCGGGTCACGCTGTAAATCTTGTTGATGATAAACTTGCCGATGTAGAAGATGAGGATGGCAGCGACGATGCGCAATCCCAACGAGATCAACTGGCTGGACAACGAGGTCACCAAGTTGCCCACATCCAGATATTTAAACTTGTCGACAATTTTCCCGGGGGTCATTGCCGCGATCGAGTCGGGATGCAGCTGGGTAGCTAGCGAGTCCACCTGGGAGGTCACCACACTGGTCGCCTCCTTGATCTTGTTGGCCGCCGCCGTGTCGGGGGTGGCCATAGGAATCTGCATGAGTATCTTGTTCAGGAGCATAATCTTCACAATTGAGTTTGCAAAGATAATATCAAGTCATCTAAAAAAACTTTAAAAACCCGCTAAATATCGTCAACATGATGGTAAAAAGGCTATCTTTGCGCCCGCAATCTAAACCAAAGCCATCTCATGACAGAACTAGAAGCAATCAAGGCGCGACACAGCGTGCGCCGCTACCTGGACAAGCCCATCGAGCACGACAAGGCCGATGCCCTCAGGGCAGCGATTGACCGTTGCAACAGCGCGAGCGGGCTGCACATCCAGCTGGTCGTGAACGAGCCGCTGGCATTCTCGACAGGCGTGTGGAAATATGGCAAATTCCATGGCGTGACCAACTATCTGGTCATGGCCGGTGCCCGTGGCGACGCTGCCGAGGAGAACGTCGGCTACTACGGCGAGCACCTCGTCCTGCTGGCCCAGCAGCTGGGCCTGAACACATGCTGGGTGGGGCTCACGTTCAAGAAGGTGGACGGCGCCTTCGAGCTCAACGACGGCGAGGTGGTGCACTGTGTGATCTCCATCGGCTACGGCGAGGACCAGGGCGTGCAACACCCCATGCGGCCCGTCGAGAAGTTCTACAAGGCCCAGGGCACTGCGCCCCAATGGTTCCTGCGCGGCATGGAGGCAGCCCTGCTCGCCCCCACCGCCATCCACCAGCAGAAGTTCACCCTCGTGCTGCACGAGGACAACACAGTCGAGGCGCGCACCCGTTTCTCGCTGGCGGCCGCGGGTTACCTGCGCATGGACCTGGGTATCGTCAAGTACCACTTTGAAGTCGGTGCAGGCAAGGAAAACTTCACCTGGCGATAAAATCATCACCCGTCAATCAAGCAGCAACGTTTTGAAAGTCATTATCACAGAGGCGGAAAAGGGACAGGCACGGGAAATCGCGAGCCTGATCATGATGGCCATGACCGACGAGTGCTGCCTGAACTTCTGCGGCGAGGGATATGGCCTGGCCGACTTCCACCGCATGATGACGGCGCTGGTCGAGCGCGAGGACTCGCAATACAGCTACCGCAACACGCTGGTCGCCCTCTACGGCGGGCAAGTCGTGGGCGTCGCCGTCAGCTATGACGGCGGCAGGTTGCATGAGCTGCGCCGCCCCTTCATCGCCATGGCCCCCAAGTGCATCGGCAAGGACCACTCGGGCATCAACGACGAGACCCAGGCCGGCGAACTCTACCTCGACTCCCTCGCCGTCAAGCCACAGTACCGCCGTCACGGCATCGCCCGGCGGCTTGTGGAGGCCACCCGGCAACGCGCCGCCACACTAGGGTTGCCCCAAGTCGGCCTGCTGGTCGATTGCGGCAACGAGGACGGCATGGCGTTCTACAGGTCGTGCGGCTTCGGCTACGCCAACGACAACACCTGGGGCGGCCACCCGATGCAGCACCTCATCAAGAGGTTGTGTCATCATTCAGATGCTGGTTTTTGATCGGCCTAGCGGCCGAGAAATGAAGCAAAAATTTGTATAAAAATTAAATAAATGATTTTTATTCATAATTTTGCTTAAATTTCTCGAGCGAAGCTCGATCAAAAGGTTCCAGATACCAATGATGACACAATCTCTCTTTTTGGGCAAAAAAAGGGACGGTTCTAGGCTGTTAAGTTAACGATAAGTTTTGGGCTGCCGAATGGCAGCCTAATTTTTGAATTTTCTTTTCTAATTGCGGATGTTTATTTATATTTAACGTATTTTTATATAATAATATTTGTTTAATTGGTTGGTTTTTAGTAACTTTGCAAATATTTTATTATGCATAATAATATGAGTGAAGTTGACAAAAACGAGGA
>JAFTFA010000005.1 GCA_017449785.1 Muribaculaceae bacterium
AGGTGAATATCCTGGGCATGGGCAAGGACAACAACTGGGCCCTGCTGGCCCCCTATGCCGACAAGAGCATGATGAGGGACCTGCTGGCCTTTGAGGTGTCGCGCCCGTGGATGGAATACACGCCCCAGGGCCGCTACTGCGAGGTGTTTCTCGACGGCATCTACTATGGCGTGTATATTCTCACCGAGGTCGTTTCCAAGGGGAAACACCGCCTGGACCTGCCCGATCCGGGCGAGCAGGGCGACTCCATCACCGGCGGCTACATCATGGAGGTGAACCGCATCGACGGCGAGGTGACCTACACGTCCAAGTACCATCCCGTGAGCAACACGGGACAGCGCTACATGGACCAGGAGATCAACTTCCAGTACAAGTCACCCGACTATGAGGACCTGACCGACGACCAGGTGGCCTATATCACCGGCCGCATCGACCAGATGGAATCCTCGCTGTGGAACTTCATGCCGGGCAAGGCGTCGATCTATGAGCAATACCTCGACGTGACCAACTTCATCGACTACCAGATCGCCATGGAGCTGGGCCACAACGTGGATGCCTACCGCCTGAGCGGCAAGTTCTTCAAGCGCCGCGACAGCGAGGACCCGCGCTTCAAGATGGTGGTGTGGGACATGAACCTGGCCTATGGCAACTCGGACTACTACCAGGGCTGGCGCACCGACACCTGGATGTACCAGAACAACAACACGATGAACAGCGAGGGCGACCCGCAGCTGATCCCCTTCTGGTGGTACAAGCTCAACAGCGACGCCCACTACACGACAGCCCTCAAGCAGCGCTGGGCACAGTATCGCCGCAGCAATCTGCGCACCGACCGCGTGATGGCCACCGTGGACTCGCTGGCCGCTGTCCTCACCTCGCATGGTGCCGAGCAGCGCAACAGCCAGGCGTGGCCCCGCTGGGGACAGTATGTGTGGCCCAACTACTATGTGGCCTATGACTTCCAGGAGGAGGTCGATTACCTCAAGCAGTGGCTCGACGAGCGCATCGCCTGGATGGACGGCCAGTTGGGCTATGATCCCGATGCCTGGCTGCTCGGCGACGTCGATGGTGACGGCCATGTCAACATCGGCGACGTGACGGCCCTGATCAACTACCTGCTCACCGGCAATGCCGTGAACGTCCATCTCGACGCGGCCGACTGTGACCAGGACGGCATGGTCAACATCGGCGACGTGACGGCGCTGATCAATCTGCTGCTCACCGGCAACTGACCTGATCGTTTTTTGGGTCCTGGATCGATGCTATCTTGATTATTTTGCTTACCTTTGTCGCAGAATAACTTAATAGAATTGATTAAAGATGAAACGATTACTACTCTTGATGAGTGTACTGTCACTCATCGCAGGCGTTGCCCAAGCTCAACGGGCCGACAATTATCCGCCCAAGGACAAGACGATCAAGATTGATTCCACCAATCTGCCCATTGTGTGGATAGATGTCAACGGTGCGATGATCCTCAAGGATGAGCGCATCACGGCGCGCATGAAGATTATCCACAACGGTGAGGGACAGCTCAACTATGGCGACACGGTGGCCCACCCCGGCCAGCGCATCGACTATGAGGGATATATCGCCATCCGCTACCGCGGCAATTCCTCGTTCTCGCACAGCCGCAAGCCCTACTCCTTCCGCCCGCTGGACAAGCCGCTCGAGGAGGGAGGCGAGAAAAAGAAGGTCAAGATCCTGGGCATGGGCAAGGACAACAACTGGGCCTTGCTCGCGCCCTACTCCGACAGGAGCATGATTCACGACATGCTGGCCTATAACCTGGCCCGCCCATGGATGGAATATGCACCGCAGGGCCGCCACTGTGAACTGTTCCTGGACGGCATCTACTATGGCGTGTATGTCCTCACCGAGGTCGTCTCCAAGGGGAAACACCGCCTCAATCTCGATGATCCCGGCACCGAGGGCGACGAACTCACCGGCGGCTACATCATGGAGGTGGACCGCTATGAACCGCCGGTTTACATTTCGTCCTACAATCCTGTGAACAATGCAGGTGCAGTTGTCTCCAACAAATATGTCTATTTCCAGTACAATTCACCTGACTATGAAGACATGGAAGAGTCGCAGATCAACTACATCAAGGGCAGGATACGAGAGATGGAGAATGCATTTGCCTCCAGTGACTATTGCAATCCCGAGACGGGCTATCGCCGGCACATCGATGTGATGAACTTCATCGACTACCAGCTGGCCCAGGAGCTGGCCCGCAATGTGGATGCCTATCGCTTCAGTGTCAAGCTGTTTAAGCGGCGGGACAGCGTTGACCCCCGTTTCAAGCTGGCGTTGTGGGACCTGGACCTGGGTTACGGGACCCCTTACTACTCCGGTGCCTGGCGCAGCGACGGGTGGAGTTATCTACTCAACGACACGCTGATTGCCGACAACAACTCCATCTTGATCCCTTTCTGGTGGTACAAACTCAACAATGACCCCGAATACACGGCCGCCCTCAAGGACCGCTGGGCCCAGTATCGCCGCGCCAATATCCATGAGGACAGTGTGATGGCCGAGATCGACTCGATGGTGACCCGATTGACAGCGGTGGGGGCCGTGGACCGCAACAGCCGGGCATGGCCGCGCTGGGGCATCTATGTGTGGCCCAACCACTATGTTTCATCGAGCTATGAGGACGAAATCAACCACCTCAAGCAATGGCTCCACGAGCGCATCGCCTGGATGGACGAGCAATTGGGCTTTGACCCCGTCGAGCGCGGTGACGTCAACGGTGACGGCCATGTCAATATCACCGACGTGACAACGCTCATCAACTACCTGCTCTCGGGCGATGCCGAGGGAATCCATCTCAATGCCGCCGACTGCAACGAGGATGGATTCATCAACATCGGCGACGTGACAGCGCTGATCAATCTGCTGCTCACCAGCACGTAACTTATTGAAAATTAACATCGGCAAGAGTTGCTGTGTCATTTTTTTTGTTTACTTTTGCGCCCAATAATCATTTTGGATCAACAACGATGAAACGCTTGCTCTTTATTATTGGTGTGCTGCTCACGCTCAACACAGTTCACGCTCAAAAGCCGAATAACTATCCCCCGGACAACAAGAACGTCAAAATCGTGTCCACCAATCTGCCCATTGTGTGGATCGAGGTGGGCGGGGCGATGATCTTGAAGGATGAGCGCATCACTGCGCGCATGAAGATCATCCACAACGGTAACGGGCAGTTGAACTATGCCGACACGGTGGCTCATCCGGGCCAGCGCATCGACTATGAGGGCTATATCGGCATCCGTTATCGCGGTAATTCCACCTTTGCCTATGGCCGCAAGCCCTACTCCTTCCGCCCGCTCGACAAGCCGCTCGAGGAGGGCGGTGTCAAAAAGAAGGTAGATATCCTGGGCATGGGCAAGGACAACAACTGGGCCCTGCTGGCACCCTACTTTGACAGGAGCATGATACGTGACATGCTGGCCTATAGCCTGGCCCGCCCGTGGATGGAATACACCCCCGAGGGCCGTCATTGCGAGGTCTATCTGGACGGCATCTACTATGGCGTGTATGTGCTCGTCGAGGTCGTCTCCAAGGGCAAGACCCGCCTCAACCTGGATGATCCCGGCACGGCAGGTGACGCAATCACCGGGGGTTACATCATGGAGCTGGACCGCAACGAGCCGCCGGTCTATGTTTCGGCTTTTGCTCCCACGACCAATGCCGGAAAGCCCATCGACGGCCGTTACATCTATTACCAGTACAATTCTCCCGACTATGAGGACATGGTGACGGCGCAGATCAACTACATCACCAAGCAGATCTACATGATGGAATCGGCCTTTGCCAGCAAGGACTATTGTAACCCCGAGACAGGTTATCGCAAGTACATCGACGTGATGAGCTTCATCGACTACCAGCTGGCCCAGGAACTGGCCCACAACCTCGATGCCTACCGCTACAGCGTCAAGCTGTTCAAGCGGCGCGACAGCGTTGACCCGCGCTTCAAGCTGGCCTTGTGGGACATGGACATGACCTATGGCCTGGCCAACTATAACGCGGCATGGTACACCCACGGGTGGCGCTACCACTTGAACGACACGCTCCTGAACGGCGGTGACAGCAATTTCATGCCCCTGTGGTGGATCAAGCTCAACGACGATCCCGAGTACACCGCAGCCCTCAAGAACCGCTGGAAAGAGTATCGCCGTTCCAATGTGGCTGAAGGCCGTGTCATGGCCGTGGTGGACTCGTTGGCACTGGTGCTCACCACGGGAGGCGCGATTGACCGCAACAGCCAGGCATGGCCCCGCTGGGGACAGTATGTGTGGCCCAACTACTACATCTCGGACAGTTTTGAAGACGAGATAGCCTACCTCAAGCGGTGGATCAAGGGACGCCTCGCCTGGATGGACCTGCAGCTGGGCTTTGATTCCCTGGCACGCGACCGTGGCGACGTCAATGGCGACTACCTGATCAATATCAAGGACGTCACGACGTTGATCAATTATCTGATGACGGGCGACAAAGTCCTCATCTACAAGGTTGCTGCCGATTGCAATCAAGACCTGAGGCTCAATATCAAAGACGTGACGACCTTGATCAATTACCTCATGAGCGGCCAGTGGCCTAAATAATCCAGGGAGGTAATAGCCGGTGACGGCACGATGCCGATGCCGCCCGGCCGTGAAATTATTGTCTATCAAGCCAGGCATATTGATTTTTTGGCTAATTTTGCACCCACAAAACAATTTGATTCCCAAAACGATGAAACATCATTTTTTACTCATCATACTAGCGTTTCTGTCATGGGGCTTGGCAGCCAGTGCCCAGTCCCCCGACAACTATCCGCCCGATGATGTGACGGTGGTCATCGATTCGACCAACCTGCCCATCGTGTGGATCGACGTGGACGGCGCGATGATCGACCGCCACGAGCGCGTCTCGGCCCGCATGAAGGTCATCCACAACGGCGAGGGACAACTCAACTATGGCGACACGGTGGCCCATCCCGGGCAGCACATCGACTACGAGGGGTACATTGCCCTGCGCTATCGTGGCAACTCTTCCTTCCAGTTGAGCGACAAGAAGCCCTACTCGTTCCGCACCCTGAGCAAGCCGCTGGAAGAGGGCTACAACAAGAAGAGCGTCTCGCTGCTCGGCATGGGCAAGGACAATAACTGGGCCCTGCTGGCCCCCTACAGCGACAGGAGCATGATACGCGACCTGCTGGCCTTTGAGGTGGCACGTCCCTGGATGGACTATACGCCCCAGGGCCGCCTGTGCGAACTCTATCTTGACGGCACCTATTACGGCGTGTTCATCCTCTGTGAAGTGGTATCCCAGGGCAAGAACCGCCTGAACCTGCCCGACCCGGGCGAGGAGGGCGACGAACTCACCGGCGGCTACATCATGGAGGTGGACAATAACGACGACACGTGCTATGTGTCAAAATACCATCCCGTGAGCCCCTATGGGTCGGCCTATAATGACCGTGTGATCCGTTTCCAGTACAAGTTCCCGGACTTTGAGGACCTGACCGATGCCCAGAAGGACTACATCCATGGTGCCATCGACCGCATGGAGGATGCCTTTGCCTCGGGTAACTACACTGACCCCGTCGAGGGCTACCGCAAGTATATCGATGTGCAGTCGTTCATGGACTACCAGCTCGTCAATGAGCTGGCCCACAATGTGGACGCCTACAGGCTCAGTGCCAAGTTCTACAAGAACCGCGACAGCGTTGACCCGCGCTTCAAGATGGTCATCTGGGACTTCAACCTGGGCTTCGGCAACTGCCGTCACAACATGGGCTACGCGACCAACAGTTGGGTGTCGCGCAGCAATGCGGTCCTCTACAAGAACGGTGACCCCTACATGGTCCCCTTCTGGTGGTACAAGATGGTCAACGACAACAATTACGTCAAGGCGCGTTTTACCCGCTGGGCCCAGTGGCGCGACTCCAACCTGCAGTATGACCGCCTGATGGCGACCATCGACTCGCTGGCCAACGTGGTGACCTGCTGCGGTGCCGAGCAACGCAACAGCCAGGCCTGGCCCCGCTGGGGGGTGTGGGTGTGGCCCAACCGCTATGTCTCCACGAGTTATGACGATGAGATCAATTACCTCAAGGAATGGATCACCAAGCGCATCACCTGGATGGACGGCCTGTTGCGCTACACGCCGCCCGAACCGCCCGAGCCTCCCGAGCCCGGCTATGACACCGGCGATGTGAATGGTGACGGCGAGGTCAACATCGGTGATGTCACCACGCTCATCGACTGCATCCTGCGGGGAAGCAGTGACGATGAATCCTTGTGGGAACGGGCCGACGTCGATCAGGACGGTGAAGTGGGTATCGCAGATGTCACCACCCTCATCTCCATCATCCTGCAGCACCCTGCCAACACTTGAAAATAGAATCATTCAATGAGTTCACTTTTAAAGAATCTACTTTTTTCTTTAAAGTGGACTCTTTATTGAATCCACTTGAAAAAGTAGCCCACGAATCATTATTTATTAATGAGACAAAAATGGAATCATTCTAAGAAATATCGTGATAAAAATTCGATTAATTCGTAGGCAGAATCAGTTTGCAGGACTCTTTAAAGTGGGCTCTTTTTTCAAGTTGCTGAAGTAATATCCTGTCCAGGATGCGGCCAGTTGGCCGATAATTTATTAAATTTGCGGTGATGGAACATCCCAAATTTATCATTAGCGATAGAGGTCACCTGAGATTGGGCATGGTCACATTGCACCGCGACCTGCTCCTGGCGCACGAACAGTGCCTGGGCGGAGGATTCTATGAGTTTGACTACGTGGGCAACCGGTTGATATTGTCCGGCAAGTCATTTGACTATGGACCTCCCCGGTGGGGCAAGATTGAAGTTCTCAAGGTGCCCGAGGCCTATCGCGGCATGAGCATCGTCTATCGCGACAGTTGGGGTGACGAAATCAACCTGACGGACCATTTTGCAATCAAGTATTATTAGCCGACCGACAAAATAAGGAGGGATAACGATGAAACAGTTTTTGGATGAAATCAAGGGATTCCTGCCCGATGAGCGGTTCTATACCGACGAGTTGAGGACACTGGCGTGGGGAACCGACGCGAGTTTCTACCGCATGACCCCGCAGGTGGTCGTCCGTGCCAAGGATGAGGCCGAGGTGTCGCGCATTGTCAAGGCTGCCAGCCGGCGAGGGCTGCCATTCACGTTCCGTGCCGCGGGCACGTCGCTGTCAGGACAGAGCGTCAGCGACAGCATCCTCATTGTCGCCGGCAAGAACTGGGAAGATTACACCATCGCCCCCGATGGCAATAGCATCACGCTGCAACCCGGCATCGTCGGGGCGCGGGTGAACCAGTTGCTCAAGCCCCTGGGCCGTGTCTTCCCGCCCGACCCTGCCAGCATCGGCTCGGCCATGGTGGGCGGCATCGTCGCCAACAACGCCTCGGGCATGAACTGCGGCACCCACGCCAACAGCGACCGCATGCTGCTGTCGGCACGGCTGGTGCTGCCCGACGGCACCGTGCTCGACACGGGTGACGAGGCCAGCCGCGAGGCCTTCAGCCAGTCACACCCCGATTTCTTGGCCAGGATAGAGTCCCTGCGCGACCGCATCCGCGCCAACGCACCGCTGGCCGAGCGCATCCGCAAGAAGTACAGCATCAAGAATGTGACCGGCCTGAACCTGAGGCCCTTCATCGCCTATGACGACCCGTTCGACATCATCGCCCACTGCATCGTGGGCAGCGAGGGCACGCTGGCCTTTATCAGCCAGGTGACGATGCGCACGCTGCACGACTATCCCTGCAAGGCATCGGCCATGCTCTACTTCTACTCCATGCGCGAGAGCTGCGAGGCGGTAGTCGCCCTCAAGCAGTTGCAGGCGGGCGACGGCGACATCGCCATGAGCGAGGAGAACCTGATGGTCAAGAGTGCCGAGATGCTCGACTACAAGTCGCTGGCCTCGGTCGATGACCCCGTCTATCTGCAATACAAGCAGGACGTGGATGCCGGCAGGATTCCCGGTGTCAAGCCCGGTGACTACCACGACCTGACCGCCATCCTCACCGAGACCAAGGCCACCACGCCCGACGACCTGCAACGGCGCATCGACACCATCACCCGTTGCCTGTCGCGCTTCAAGACCTATATCCCCATCGAGTTCACGACCGACCCTGCCGTCTATGGCAAGTACTGGGCCATCCGCTCGGGCATCTTCCCCAGCGTGGGCGGTGCGCGTCCCGTGGGCACCTCGTGCCTCATCGAGGATGTGGCCTTTGCCGTCGAGGATCTGCCCGAGGCCACCGTCAAGCTGCAAGCGCTCATTGCCGAGCACGGCTATGACGACGCCTGCATCTACGGGCACGCCTTTGAGGGCAATTACCACTTCATCATCAACCAGCTCTTCAGCGACGAGAGCGAGGTGAAGCGCTATGCCGCCATGATGCGCGACGTGGCGCGCCTCGTGGTCGAGGACTATGACGGCTCGTTGAAGGCCGAGCACGGCACGGGCCGCAACATGGCGCCGTTTGTCCAGTATGAGTGGGGCGAGGAGGCGTTTGCCGCCATGCGGGAACTCAAGGAGATTTTTGACCCCCACTATCTGCTCAATCCCGGCGTCATCTTCAACGACGACCCCGAGTGCTTCATCAAGCACTTCAAACCCCTGCCCGAGCTCAAGATGCGCGGCCTTGCCGGCCACAGCCACGGCGAGACGGACCCTGCGCGCCACGACAGCACGGCGGCGACCGTCCAGGGCGTCCTCAAGGCCAACAAGTGCATCGAGTGCGGCTTCTGTGAGGTGAATTGCGTGACCTGCGGCCTGACGCTCTCGTCGCGCCAGCGCATCGTCATCCAGCGCGAGATTTCCCACCTGCGCGAGACGGGCAGCGACCCCGGGCGGCTGGCGACCCTCGTCAGGCAGTACCATTACCAGGGCGACCAGACGTGTGCCGGTGACGGCTTGTGCGCCACCTCGTGCCCGATGGGCATCAACGTCGCCGACCTGACCCACCTCGTGCGCCAGGAGGCCTTGCCCCGCGGCTCGATGGGCTACAGGGCGGGTGACCTTGCCGCACGGCATTTTGCGGGCATCAAGGGCGGCCTGCGCCTCGTGCTCGACACAGCACGGCTGGGCCACAACATCCTCGGCACCACGGCCATGAAGGGCGTTGCGGGTGCCATGCACCGGGCGGGACTGCCCCTGTGGACACCGGCCATGCCCGGCAAGGCGCGTCAGCCCAAGTCGGGACGTGTGGGCCAGAGCGACCTCAAGGTCGTCTATTTCCCCTCGTGCATCAACCAGACGATGGGGCTGGCAAAGGGCGCACCGGTGAAAAATACCGTTGTCGATGAGATGGTGCAACTGTGCCGCAAGGCGGGCTATGAGGTCATTTTCCCCGAGGGGTTGGAGCGGATGTGCTGCGGCACCATCTGGGAGTCCAAGGGCATGCTCGACATCGCCGACCGCAAGACGGCGCAGCTCGACGAGGCCCTGTGGCAAGCCAGCGAGCAAGGAAGATACCCCGTCGTGTGTGACCAGAGCCCGTGCCTGCACCGCATGAGGAAATGCATCACCCGCATGAAGCTGTATGAGCCCGTGGAGTTCATCTGGGAATACCTGCGCGACCGGCTGGAGTTCACACCCATCGACCGCCACATCGCCCTGCACTTCACCTGCTCGACCCGCGAGATGGGTCTGGTGGACAAGATGACGCAGCTGGCACGGCTGTGCAGCAACAACGTCTTCCTGCCCGAGGGCGTGGGCTGCTGCGGCTTTGCAGGTGACCGCGGATGGACCCATCCCGAGGTCAACCGCTGGGCATTGCGCAAGTTGCGCCGCCAGCTTGTCGAGAATCGGGTGGAGATGGGCTACAGCAACAGCCGCACCTGTGAAGTGGGCCTTGAAACCCACGGCGGCATCCCCTACCAGAGCATCATCTATCTAGTCAACGAGGTCACCCGCAGCCGCCCTTAGAACTTTCAGATGATGCCCGTTTGGGACTATTTTCAAACAACCATAACAACCCGTATAACAACAATTACAACCTTCATTTTTTTGCATCGGCGGCACTGATTTGCGAGCCCCTTGCGAGCAATATAACTTAAAAAAACTTAGCGGCTTGGCGGCTTCGCGTGAGGTCAAGTTGGAAGACAAGAAAGACAATTGTATGATAATTTATTGATTA
>JAFTFA010000104.1 GCA_017449785.1 Muribaculaceae bacterium
ATCTTTGAGCACAACATCGGCGAGATAGCCAAGGCTGTCCATGATTGCGGCGGCTTGATGTACTATGACGGCGCCAACCTGAACCCCATGCTGGGCAAGGTGCGTCCCGGTGACATCGGCTTCGACATCATGCACATCAACCTGCACAAGACCTTCTCCACGCCTCATGGTGGCGGTGGCCCAGGCAGTGGTCCCGTCGGCGTTCGCGCCGGTCTGGAGCACCTGTTGCCCAATCCCCGCGTCGTGAAGGTGAGCGAGGCAGACTATGACTACTTCAAGGTTGAGTGCAACGACAAGTCCATCGGCAGCATCAGCGGCCATCTGGGCAACTTCGGCGTGATGATGCGCGCCCTGGCCTATATCCTGACCCTGGGCCGTGACCAGCTCAAGTGGGTCGGCCCGCTGGCCACCCTCAACGCCAACTATATCAAGGAGTCGTTGAAGGATGTCTATGAGCTGCCCATCGGCGGCGTGTGCAAGCACGAGTTCGTCTATGACGGCTTGAAGGACAAGTCCACCGGCGTGACCACGCTCGACGTGGCCAAGCGCCTGCTGGACTACGGTTTCCATGCTCCCACCATCTATTTCCCGCTGCTGTTCCACGAGGCCCTCATGGTAGAGCCCACCGAGAACGAGAGCAAACAGACCCTCGACGAGTTCATCCGCATCATGCGCGTTATCGCCCAGGAGGCCAAGGATGATCCCGAGATGGTGAAGACCGCTCCGCACAACACGCCCGTTCGTCGCCTCGACGACACCCAGGCCGCCCTGCATCCCATCGTGACCTGGCGCGAGCTTGTTGCTGACAACCAGTAAACACATTATTTAGAAGACAAGAAGGACAAGAAAGACAATTTCCTTTTTATTGATTCAATCATAAAAATTTGTCTTATTTGTCTTTCTTGTCTTTAGTATCACACAATACATTTTTTGAGACACATTTATGTTTGACATTATCATAATAGGTGCCGGTCCTGGCGGATATGAAACCGCTGCCGACGCTGCCGCTCACGGCCTGACCGTTGCCATCGTCGAGCGCGACCAGATGGGCGGTACCTGCCTGAACCGCGGTTGCATCCCCACCAAGGCGCTGTGCCGCAACGCCGAGGTCATCAACCTCATGCGCGAGAGCGCCGTCTGGGGTGTCAATACGGGTGAGCTGGCATTTGACTATACCCCCGTATTTGAGCGCAAGGAGGCTGTCGTCAAGCAGTTGCGCGAGGGTGTTGAATCCCTCATGAGTGCTCCTGGCATCACTGCCATCAAGGGCGAGGCCAGCCTCAAGGATGCCAACACCGTCGTTGTCAATGGTGAGGAATACAGCGCCAAGAACATCATCATCGCCACCGGTTCGGCTCCGCGCGGCCTGCCCATCGAGGGTGCCGACCTGGCCATGACCAGCGATGACATCCTGGCCATGCAGACGCTGCCCAAGAGCCTGTGCATTGTGGGTGGCGGTGTCATCGGCATGGAGTTTGCCGCCGTCTTCAGCTCATTTGGCGTCGAGGTGACAGTCATCGAGTACTGCAAGGAAATCCTGCCGCCGTTTGACAAGGACGTGGCCAAGAGGCTGAAGACCGTCCTGAGCAAGCGAGGCATCAAGATCATCACCAGTGCTGCCGTCAACGGTATCACCCAGGGCGAGGACGGTTACACCGTCTCCTATGAGCTCAAGGGCAAGCCCCAGAGCGTTACCTGCGAGAAGGTGCTCATGTCGGTTGGCCGCCAGCCGGTTCTGCCCCAGGGTCTTGACACCGTGGGCGTTACCGTTGGCCGTCGCGGCATCGAGGTGGACGACAACATGATGACCAACGTCAAGGGCGTCTATGCCATCGGTGACGTGAATGGCCGCATGATGCTCGCCCACGCCGCCAGTGCCCAGGGCCAGCGTGCCCTGCACGCCATCATGGGCAAGGCCGACGACATCAAGCTCGACATCGTGCCCAGTGCCGTGTTCACCGTGCCCGAACTGGCCATGGTGGGCCTCACCGAGGAGCAATGCAGCGAGCGCGGCATGGACGTGACGGTCAAGAAGTCATTCTTCCGCAGCAACGGCAAGGCAGTCGCCATGAACGAGACCGACGGCTTGCTCAAGATGATCGTCGATAACACGACGCGCCAGATCGTGGGCTGCCACATCTGTGGCGCACACGCGGCCGACCTCATCCAGGAAGTCGTTACCGCCATGAATGCCGGTGCCACCGTTGACCTGCTGGCCCGCAGCATCCACGGCCACCCCACCCTGAGCGAGGTGATGATGACGGCTGCACGCCAGTTCTGATATCACCTTTCACGCAATAACGAAACGCCACTTGGCTCAACAGCGGCCAAGTGGCGTTTCGTTATATCAACCCCGTTGCCGGGAGTGGGCACTAACGATTACTCTCGCGGGAGACGGCGGAAGCCTTCGCCCAGAATCTCGTTGCTCTCCATGATATTGACAAAGGCATGTGGATCAATCTGATAGAGAACCGAACGCAGCTTGATCATGTCCGAACGGTCCAGGGTGACGTAGAGCATCTTGCGTTCGGTGCCCTTGTACAAGCCACTGCCCGTAATGAGGGTACCGCCACGCTTGATGTCGTTGATGATATAGTCACGGATGGGATCAGGCGTATCGGTAATGATGAACATGGTCTTGTAACTCTTCATACCATCGACAACAAGGTCAATCACCTTGCCCTCGATGAAGATGATGATGATCGAGTAGATGGGCAGGCGGATGTCACCAAAGGCGACAAGGGTGCTCAGGGTGATAATGCCATCAACAATCATGACCAGGGTTCCCAGGGAAATCTTGGTGTACTTGTGCAGGATCATCGAAATGATGTCCGAACCGCCACTGGTTGCACCCGAGCGGAAAATCAGGCCGATAGCCACACCGTAGATGATGCCGGCAACGACTGTATTGAGGAAGTAGTCGGGATGGAACCAGCCACCGTGATGAGGAATCTCGACCATCGACTTGACCATCGACGGGTCAACTGCAGACACGATCTCACCGTCGTGGATCACAGGATTGTAGCCCCACGAACTCTCGAGCACAAACGTGAACAAGAAAATCAATGCGGTGGAAACGATAGTCTTGATACCGAACTTAGGACCCAGAATCCAGGTGCCGATGATGAGCAAGGGCACATCCATGCAGATGGCATAGAATGAAATCTTCCAGGGCCACAAGGTGTTGAACACGTTGGACAGACCGTAGGTGCCACCAGGAGCCATCAGATAAGGGTTGACGAACATCACATCGCCGACAGCAAACAGCAGGCTACCGACAGTGAGCAGGACATAGGCCATTACCTCCTGCCATAATTTTCTCTTGGGATCAATCTTAATCATATCTCTTTTTCTAAATTCGGGCGCAAAGGTAGTCATTATTTCTCAATCAAAGATATAACGCATGAAAATTCAGTCACAAAAAGGACACTTTTTGCCTCGACACAGTGAAGGAAATAACATGATGGGATTGATTTTTTACCCCAAAAAACTCATCGCATCATGCAAGAATCGGCAAATTGTCCGTTTATTAGATAGAAACCTACAAACAAAACGACAAAATCAATGAAACAAGCAACAAGAGTACTGATCCTGCTGATGGCTGTAATGACTTGTCTCGTGTCATGTAAAGGCGACGAGCCCGTAGGCAAGTGGGACAAAATGAAATGGAAGTTGCCTGACGGGCTCACCAGAGAAAAAAGCGCCTATATCGTGCCCGCCAGCGGAGGCACATTCACCTTCACTTGCAAGAATTATGGGGCGCCCTGGCTCTCATCCATCACGGACGGCACAGAATACCTGTATCCTGTGTTTCTCCAGGACGGCGCCGAAGAGACGGAACCTGATTTCCATTCTTTCAAGTGTGAATGGTTTGAAGTGAGATGTGTCCAAGCGGACGTCAATATCACCTTCGCGCCGCTCGACTCATCGACCGAGAGCCGCCAGATGTCGGTAACGGTCACTGCCGGAGATATCTTCGACACGTTCACCTTCATCCAGAGACATTGACACAAGCCGTAATATCAAAGAGAGGGCTGCCCTACACAAAGGACAGCCCTCGGTTTTTCTTATCAATCAAGCCGGTGTGATCACCACTCGCCCTTCAACAGGAAGTTGATGAGAGTTGTGACATCAGTGATATTGACGTTCTGATCCAGGTTGCAGTCGGCCTCGGCAGGTTTTTCACCACCCTTCAACAGGAGGTTGATGAGAGCCGTGACGTCAGTGATGTTCACGCTCTGGTCCTGGTTCACATCGCCACGCAGTACCGACGGCTCATCCTTGCTATAGGAGAATGTGGCCTCGGGCAAGAACGGCACGAGCGCCGTTTCAAAGCCACCATAGTAATTGGACGATCTGTAAAGACCGACGTTAATGCCCGCTTCATCCAACGGTGTACCCCAGAAGAAGGTCTGCTTATAGTTAGATGTACCAGCCGTTACCACTAGGCACTCAACAAGCAGGTTACCGCCCTCGTAGTGGAACGGCTGATCAAAGACGAACTCCAGGTCGTTAGTGCCAAACACGGGAGTGACGGTAGCCACAATGGTCAAGCCGGTCTCGGCAACGGCATCGGTAAACACGCCATGGTCAACCGTCTTGAGCGACATCTGGATGACGCCGCCATCCATCTGCACAGTCTTGTAGGTATGGAACTTGAGCCCCAAGATGTCGCCACCCACCATATCGGTGAGCATCGTGTCGGGATAGATGACCTGGCCCATCGTGCCCACGATGTCGATGTCGGCACCATAGATGGGCACATAGCTGGCGTAGTCGGTCTCATCGGCTACAGTCAGGTCGGTAGCAGCACCGATGGCCTCGCCATGGAGAGCCACCTCGTGGATGCCGGCAGGACCACAGTCGATCGAGAGCGTGCCGTTGAAGACACCGCTGGCCGTCGGAGCGAAACGGACGGGAACGTCAAGGGTCTCGCCAGCTGCGATGGGAGCGGCCTCAAGGTCAACATAGAAAGGAGCCTCGACGATGAAGATGGGCGTGAAGGCCTTCTGGCCGACATTCTTCAACACAGTGGTCTGCACATCTTCACGCTCAGCGCGGACGGTATTGAACGTCAACTCGGTGGGTACAGCCTTGGCGTCATAATCGGCATTGGTTCCATAATCAAAAGTCGTCTTGGGGATAAACTTCCCGACCTCGCCACGGGTGATCGTGGAGTAGTTGTCGGGGCGGACACCCTCAAACAGGTTGTAGCACTCGACGGTAGCCTCCTCGATATAGGTATCCAGCACGAGGTTGCCGCCATGATAGATATAGGGAGTATCAAACGTGATAACCACCTGGTTCACACCCGAGGTCATCGAGACGGTAGCCACCTGCACCAGTCCGTCATCAATATAACTGTTGACAAAGGAGGTCTGGCTGGTCTCGCCCACCGAGACACGCACCTTGCCACCATCGATGGTGATGCCATCGTCGGCGACATAGAAGGTCATCGAGTTGATGGGTTCCTCGATCATCTCGGTCAAGGCCTCGGCCGGAAAAATCGTCTGGCAACGAGTCCCTTCGGTATCGATATAGACAAGATTAATGGGGCTTGTGTTACTCAATGAGTAGCCGTCGTCAAAGACGGTCAACTGGCAGTTGGCACCAACAGGCAGCGAGGCTGCCAGTGCGGTCAACATCACCAGCAGGAAAGTCATTTTTTTTCTCATGATTCTGTTTTAAAATATGTAATAATAGTATTGAAACATCGGTAATAGCTACATCTGTTTCATTCAGTAAGGCAGCAATTCCCCCTATGCTCTCAACGAGTTTCGGGTTGCGTTGAAACCTGGTTCATGGGAAACCTTAAACTTCAAAAACAGATTCTACACTTTATATTTTCGGCAAAATTACAACAAAAAAAGCGAAACAGCAAACATTCATGATTAAAATCAACGTCAATATTATTATTCATGGAGAATGTGAGAAAATAATTGAGACGAATGGGGCAAAATCAAGAAAAACTGAGTACCTTTGCAGTTAATCGCTAAAAACAACACTTATTCAGATATTGATTATGGCAGACAAAACACCTACACCGCACATTGGCGCCAAATATGGCGAAATTGCACCTACAGTGATCATGGCCGGCGACCCCTTGCGCGCCAAGATGATGGCCGAGCGCTACCTGGAGAACCCTGTCCTGTACAACCAGGTGCGAGGCATGCTGGGCTATACCGGCATGTATAAGGGCAAACGCGTATCGGTCCAGGGCCACGGCATGGGCATTCCCTCGATCGGCATTTACTCCTATGAGTTGTTCAACTTCTATGACGTGAAGACGATTATCCGCGTGGGTTCGGCCGGCTCGATGCACCCCGACCTGCACATCGGCGACCTCGTTATGGCGATGGGCGCCTGCACCAACAGCGCCTATGCCGAGCAATTCCACCTGCCTGGCACCTATGCCCCGATCGCCGACTTCGGCCTGCTGCGTGCAGCCGTCGAGAAGGCCGAGGAGCTGGGCTACCGCTACAAGGTGGGCAATGTCTATTCGTCAGACACTTTCTATGACGACAGCCCCGCCACCGACCAGTGGCAGAAGATGGGCGTGCTCGCCGTCGAGATGGAGGCTCCCGCCCTGTACATGAACGCAGCCCGCAGCGGAGCCCGCGCCCTGTGCCTGTGCACCATCAGCGACTCGCTGGTAACCGGCGAAGTGACCACCGCCGAGGAACGACAGAACAATTTCACCCAGATGATGGACGTGGCATTTGGCATCATCTAGTATAATACAATCACGCGAAAGGAGAATTTTGCAGATATGGCAATGAAATCAAGAATCACCGAACTGTTTGAAATTGATTATCCTATCATTTCAGGCGGAATGGTGTGGTGCAGCGGCTGGGAGCTGGCTGCTGCCGTAAGCAATGCCGGCGGATTGGGACTGATCGGCGCCGGATCGATGACAGCCGACGTGCTGCGCGACCACATTGTCAAGTGCCGCAAGGCGACGGATTACCCCTTCGGCGTCAATGTGCCGCTGATGCGCCCACAAGCAGCCGAGCTGATGCAGGTGATTGCCGACGAGAAGGTTCCTGTCGTGTTCACCTCGGCCGGAAGCCCCAAGAAATGGACAGGCTGGCTGCATGAGCGTGGCATCAAAGTGGCCCATGTGGTATCGTCATCGGCCTTTGCTGTCAAATGTGAGGCCGCAGGCGTGGATGCCATTGTGGCAGAGGGCTTTGAGGCCGGAGGCCACAACGGCAAGGAAGAGACAACGACCATGTGCCTGATCCCTGCCGTGCGCCGTGTCACCGACCTGCCCCTCATCGCGGCGGGCGGTATCGCCACTGGCGACGCGATGCTGGCAGTCGAGGCCATGGGTGCCGACGGCGTGCAGATAGGGACTCTGTTCGCCTTGACCCAAGAGAGCTCTGCCCACGAGAACTTCAAGCGCTATTGCCTCAACCTCAACGAGGGCGACACCCTGCTCCACTTCAGGAAGCTCTCTCCCACCCGCCTGGTGAAGAACGGTTTCCAGGCTGCGGTGCAGGAAGCCGAGGAGCGCGGTGCATCGGGCGACGAGCTGCTCGAAATCATCGGCATCGGGAAGACCAAGGTCGGCATCTTTGATGGCGATGTGGAGAACGGCGAACTTGAAATCGGGCAGGCAACCGGACTGCTCAAGGGCCGCGACATTGAGCCCGTCGATGTTGTGATGCGACGCTTTGTAGCCGAGTATTACTCCTATCGCAAGCAGCTCATCAACCAGGCATTAGATGAGCAAATATCAAGAAGAACTTTAATTTAATCGTAAATATTCATTAATTACTTTAAAAATAGAACAATAAAATATTATGTCACAGTGGTTTGAATGCAAGGTCAAGTATGACCGAATGATTGAAAACGGCACGATGAAAACCGTCTCAGAACCTTATCTGGTTGATGCATTGTCATTCACCGAGGCCGAGGCCCGCATCACCGACAAGATGCAGCCCTACATCAGCGGCGAGTTCAACGTCGATGCCGTCAAGCGCGTGAACCTGAGCGACATTTTCTATAACGAGGCGGGTGACCGCTGGTACAAGGTGAAAACCAACTTTATCACCATCGACGAGAAGACCGCCGTCGAGAAGCGCACCGCCAGCTATCAACTCGTGCAGGCCAGCGACTTCAAGGGCGCATTGGCCACCTTCCTGGAAGGCATGCACGACACGATGGCCGACTTTGAGATCGCCTCAATCACCGAGACTCCACTCATGGACGTATTCCCTGCCGACCTGGACGAGACCCGCGCCGACCGCGAGGCACGCCAGAAGGCTCAAGGATAAAATAATGATCTAGACCATGGCAAGCATCAAGGAAAACCTCGAGAAAGTCAAAGCGCAATTGCCTGAAGGCGTAAGACTTATAGCCGTATCCAAGTTCCATCCCGTTGAGGAGTTGGCCGAGGCCTATGAGGCCGGGCAGCGTCTGTTCGGCGAGAACCGCGCCCAAGAACTTGTCGCCAAGGCACCCCAGTTGCCAGACGACATCCGCTGGCACTTCATCGGCCACTTGCAGAAGAATAAGGTGCGCGCCATCATGCCCCACGTGAGCGTTATCGAGAGCGTTGACAGTGTGGAACTGCTGCAGCTCATCGAGAAAGAAGCCGCGCGCATTGACCGCACAGTGGACGTGCTGCTGCAACTGCATGTGGCACAAGAGGAAACCAAAAGCGGCTTCAGCGTTGACGAGATCCTCGAGGCTGCCGATGCGGGGCAATTGACATGCTATCCCCACGTCCACGTGTGCGGCATGATGGCTATGGCCTCGCTCACCGACGACATGGAGCAGGTGGCCAGGGAATTTGACACCGTGCGCCGGACCTATCTGACGCTGAAGGACGGCTGCTTTGACGAGAGCGAATACTTCAACGAGCTGAGCATGGGCATGAGCGACGACTGGCAGGTTGCCGTCAAGTATGGCGCAACGCTGGTGCGCATCGGCACAGCCATCTTCGGTCCCCGAGTCTATTGAACAGCCCGAAACAGACCCAAAACAAGCAACAAATCAACGATTTTTCGTCAATTTGTTGCTTGTTTTGCCATAAATGTGTAATTTTGACAGATTTTTCGAAAAGAGAATTCAATTATTAACAAAATAAAAAGATTCAAGAAAATGGCTCAAAAATCAAAACAATGGGCAGCGATTATCATGATGATCGCGCTATTCGCAATGATTGCCTTCGTGACCAACCTGTGCTCACCCATGGCAACCATCGTCAAGAACCAGTTCGGCGCCTCTGAGACAGCCGGACAGATCGGCAACTATGCTAACTTTATCGCTTATCTGCTGATGGGTATTCCCAGCGGTATGCTCATCACCAAGATGGGTTACAAGAAGACCGCGCTTGCTGCGCTGGTAGTAGGCATCATCGGCCTCGCCTTCGAGTACCTGAGCGGTCAGATGGGCGGTGACAGCGCGTACTGGATCTACCTGCTGGGTGCATTCATCAGCGGCATGTGCATGTGCATGCTCAACACCGTGGTCAATCCCCTGCTCAATGTGCTGGGCGGTGGCGGCAAGACCGGCAACCAGCTCATCCAGATCGGTGGCGCGTTCAACTCGGCTGCCGCTGTGGCTGTCTATATCCTGATGGGAGCCCTCATCGGTGAAGTGACCAAGGACACAGCCATCTCGGACGCCACCCCGGCCCTAGCTATCGCCGGTGCCATCTTCGTCGTGGCCTTTGTGATCCTGTTGTTCACCAAGATCGAAGAGCCCGAACAGGCCCCCATGGAGATGAGCCTCATTCCCGGAGCACTCAAGTTCCGCCATTTCGCCCTCGGCGCGCTGGCCATCTTCCTGTACATGAGTGTTGAGGTCGGCACTCCCACCTACATGATTTCCTATCTGCAAACGCCCGAGGTGGGTGTCAGTGCCGGCGTGGCCGCACTTATTGCCTCGGTTTACTGGCTGATGATGTTCATCGGCCGCACGGTCGGCGGAGCCATCGGCGGCAAGGTGAGCAGCCGCGCCATGGTCACTGTTGTTGCCGTGGCAGCCATCATCCTGTTGTTGTTCGGCATGTTTGCCCCGAGCGACATCAAGGTGAGCGTTCCCGGCATTGACTGGGCCAACCTGAGCGTCCTGTGGACACCTGTTCCCGTCGGTGTATTCGCCTTTATTCTCGTGGGACTGTGCACCTCGGTCATGTGGGGAGGTATCTTCAACATGGCAGTTGAGGGCCTGGGCAAGTTCACGGCTGCCGCCAGCGGCATCTTCATGACGATGGTGTTCGGTTGTGCTGTGATGGTCGCCTTGCAGGCATTTGTCGCCGACAAGGTGAGCATCCTGTCCAGCTACTGGATTCCTGTAGCCTGTGCAGCCTACATTCTGTTCTACGCCCTGGTTGGCAGCAAGCCATTCCAGGAAGACGAGTAACCCATTAACAATCAACAACTAATGTCACGGTAGCATCAATCGGTGCTACCGTTTTTCATTGCCATCGTTTTTTTTCTCACAATTATTTGGTGCCATGTAGAAAAAAAGGAGTATTTTTGTAGGATACTACAAATTAGATTTAAACCTCTAACGATTATGACAGATTCCAAGTTGATGACACGCGCAGCGGACAACATCCGCATTCTGGCCGCTTCGATGGTTGAGCAGGCCAAGTCAGGACATCCCGGTGGCGCCATGGGTGGTGCCGACTTTGTCAACGTCCTTTTCTCAAAATACCTTGTTACTGACCCCGATGACGCTACATGGTTCGGCCGTGACCGCTTCTTCCTGGATCCCGGCCACATGTCCCCCATGCTCTATAGCGTGCTGCACCTTGCCGGCCGCTACACGACCGACGACATCAAGGCCTTCCGCTCATGGGGCAGCATCACGCCCGGCCACCCCGAGCTGGATGTCGAGCATGGTGTAGAAAACACCAGCGGCCCGCTGGGCCAGGGCCACGTGATGGCCGTGGGATGCGCTATCGCCGAGCGCTTCATCGCCACGCACTATAGTGAAGTGTTTGCCCACAAGACCTACGCCTTCATCAGTGACGGAGGCGTCCAGGAGGGCATTTCCCAGGAGGCAGCCCGCATCGCCGGCTATCTGGGGTTGAACAACCTGATCATGTTCTATGACAGCAACACGGTGCAGCTCTCGACCGACTGCGACGCCGTGAGCAACGAGGATACCGCCATGAAATACCGCGCGTGGAACTGGAACGTCATCGAGTGTGACGGCACCGACCCCGACGCACTCGCCGGTGCACTGGACAAGGCCCTGGCCGAGCAGGACAAGCCCACCATCATCATCGGCCGCACCATCATGGGCCGAGGTGCCGTGACCGCCGAGGGAGAAAACTTTGAGGGCAAATGCAGCACCCACGGCAACCCGCTGAGCAAGTCGGGCGCCGACTATGCCAAGACGATTGAGCACCTGGGCGGTGACCCCGAGAACCCCTGGGTCGTATTCCCCGAGGTGGCCGAGCTCTATACACAACGAGCTGACCAGCTGCGCAAACTGGTAGCCCAGCGCAAGCAGGCCATCGACGCATGGGCCAAGGAGAACCCCGAGGCAATGCAGCGTCTGCAAGACTATATCGACCGCAAGGCACCCGAGGTGGACTATGCCGCCATCGAGCACAAGCCCGGCATCGCCACCCGCGCAGCATCGGCCAACGTGCTCGCTACACTTGCCCGCGATGTCGAGAATATGATCGTGTCATCGGCCGACCTGGCCAATAGTGACAAGACCGACGGATTCCTCAAGGTGCGCGGCGCGTTCAAGACCCATGACTTCAAGGGCGCATTCCTGCATGCCGGCGTGTCGGAACTCGCCATGGCAGCGATCATCAACGGTATCGTCCTGCACGGTGGCATGATTGCCGCCTGCGGCACGTTCTTTGTCTTCAGTGACTATATCAAGCCCGCCGCACGACTGTCGGCCCTCATGGAGTTGCCTGTCAAGTTCATCTGGACACACGACGCCTTCCGCGTGGGCGAGGACGGTCCCACCCACGAGCCTGTCGAGCAAGAGGCTCAGATCCGACTCATGGAAGAACTCCAGAACCACCATGGCCGCAACAGTATGCTCGTGCTGCGTCCTGCCGATGCCGCCGAGACCTCGGTAGCATGGAAGATGGCGATGGAGAATAACTTGACGCCCACCGCCCTAATCCTCTCGCGCCAGAATATTGACGACCTGCCCAGCGCATCGGGCAACCGATATGCCGACGCCCTGGGAGCTGAGCGTGGCGGATATGTCGTTATCCAGCAGGAAGAGCCCGACATTGTCCTCGTGGGCAACGGATCGGAGGTCGCCACACTGGTTGCCGCCAACGAGATCATCAAGCAGAAAGGCATTAAGGCCCAGATCGTATCAGTGCCCTCAATCGGGCTGTTCCTCAACCAGGATGCCGACTACCGTAATAGCGTGATACCCTGCAACGTACCCACCTTCGGCCTGACCTCGGGTCTGCCCAGCACGCTGCGTCGCGTGGTGCCCACCGGCACAATCTATGGCCTGAACCACTTCGGTGCCTCGGCACCCTACAAGGTGCTCGATGAGAAGTTCGGATTCACGGCCGAACAGGTTGCTGAACGCATCATGGCCTCGCTGAAAGGCTGAAATAATAAGGTATTTTTGTATTTTTTTCGTAATTTTCTTTCTCATAACCACAAAATAAAGTAACTTTGCCGACTGATAATGCCATGAATTAGTTATAATTCATGCAACCAGAGTGTTAGCTATAATACTATGAGTTAATTCGGCAAAAAACAAACATAATTAATAAGGTATATATAAAAGGAATAATGAAAAAGATTGCTTTGTTTGCGCTGTTTTGCGCATCATGTCTAGTGCCCTTGCTCACTAGCGCGCAGGAAGTCACCTACGTGGAAGATCCGTCACAGGGTTACCTCCTCAACAGAATGAGGGACAACTGGTTCATCACCGCTGACGGTGGTGTCGGTTTGATGATGTCTTCCTATGACAAGCATGAGCACTTCGGTCATCGCTTGGGTGCCAAGGCCGATTTCTTTGTCGGCAAATGGTTCTCTCCGTTGCTCGGTCTGCGTGGCGGTGTTGACTTTGAGCAGATCAAGGGTGCGACCTGGACTGGCAACTATGCAGCCCTGGGTTACCGCAACTGGCCCCGCCAGCTCGACGGCGGCAAGTTTGTTCCCCAGCACTTCAACAACTTCGGTCTTGTGGGAGATGTGCTGTTCAATGTATCGAACTGGTTGTGCGGCTACAAGCCTCACCGCTTCTATAACTGCATTTTCTACGTGGGTATGACTGTTAACTGGGTTTATGCCCGTGACGGCGCACGCCCCGTCTCGGACGGTCCTTGGCATTACGGTGCCAACGATGACCCCGACCACAGCCGCAACTACAGTATGCAGACCGGTATCCTCAACTCATTTGCCATCACCAAGAAGATTGACTTCAACGTGGACCTGCGCTTTGACCTGATGCAGGAGCACATTGACGGTGC
>JAFTFA010000105.1 GCA_017449785.1 Muribaculaceae bacterium
ATCGGTGTGAATCTCATCATCCTGATGTTGTGGTTGTTCCTTACTTATCAGACATTTGCGGCACTCTACCGCCAGATGAAGCAAGAAATCGACAAGAAACGCAGCCGCATCAAGGAGGAGACCGAGAAAGTAGTCAGCCAGCCCGGCCAGTCCACCTTCCTGGGTAACGAACAGAAGGAAAGCGATTTCCGTCATCATCAAGATGAAGACGATGAGGACGACCGTCCCCTCCAGAAGGCTTCCAGCTCACGTCGAACAAGAATGCGCAACGCCCGACAAGCGGCTCCTGCCGAGGGTAACGACAGCCCAACGGCCCACCTAAAGCCCATCACGGCCAGCAGCAACGTGAGCAACCCGCATGACCCGACGGGCGAATACCGCCACTACCGGTTCCCCACCCTTGATCTGCTGCAGGACATCCGCATGAACCCCAACAGCGTTGACAAGCGTGAGCAGGACGAGAACAAGGAGCGCATCCGCGACACCCTGAGCAAGTATGGCATCGAGATCAAGGAAATCATGGTGCACGTGGGTCCCACGGTCACCCTGTTCGAGATCGTGCCCCAGGACGGCGTGCGCGTGAACAAGATACGCGGTCTGGAAGACGATATCGCCTTGAGCCTGGCAGCCCTGGGCATCCGCATCATCGCCCCGATGCCCGGCAAGGGTACCATCGGTATCGAGGTTCCCAACCGTGACCCGCAGGTGGTGCCCATGCGTGAGGTGCTGGGGTCCAAGGCCTTCCAGGACAGCCGCGCCAAGCTGCCCATGTGCCTGGGCTGCACCGTGAGCAATGAGGTGTTTATCGCCGACCTGACCAAGATGCCGCACCTGCTGGTAGCCGGTGCTACCGGTAAGGGTAAATCGGTGGGCCTCAATGCCATCATCACCTCGCTGCTCTACAAGAAGGGGCCATCAGAACTGAAGTTCGTCCTCGTGGATCCCAAGCGCGTGGAATTCAGCGTGTATGCCGACCTAGAGAAGTATTTCTTCGCCAAGGCTCCCGGCGAGGAAAAAGCCATCATCACCGACACCGACCGCGTGATCAAAACCCTGAACTGCCTCGTGCAGGAGATGGAAGACCGCTACAAGGTGTTTGAGGAAGTGAGGGTGCGCAACGTCAGCGACTACAATGAACTGTGGCGCCGTGAACTGCGCGAGGTGCGCGACGAGCACGGCGAAAAGAAATACCGGTACATGCCCTACATCGTGGGCATCATCGACGAGTTCAGCGACATGATCATGACCGCCGGCAAGGAAGTGGAGACCCCGCTGGTGCGCATTGCCCAGAAGGCGCGTGCCGTCGGCATCCACATGATCATTGCTACCCAGCGCCCGTCCTCCAAGGTCATCACCGGCCTGATCAAGGGTAACTTCCCCGGCCGCGTAGCCTTTGCCGTGGCACAACGCATCGACAGCCAGATCATCATCGACCGTCCCGGAGCACAGCAGCTCATCGGTCGTGGCGACATGCTGTTCCAGATTGATGGTGAACTGACACGCTTGCAGTGCCCGTTTGTCGATACGCCCGACATCGTTCGCATCAGCGACTTCATCAAGGAGCAGGAGGACAACGACCGTGACATCAACCACGAGCAGCCCTACATGCTGCCCGAGTACGTCGGCAAGGACGAGGGTGGCGGCAGTGACGCCAACGTGGGCAACGTCAAGGACCGCGACCCGTTGTTTGAGGAGGCTGTGAGGTTTGTCGTCATGGGCAACACTGCCAGCACATCATCGCTGCAACGCCGTTATGAGATCGGTTATAACCGTGCCGGTCGCCTGATGGACCAGATGGAACATGCCGGTATCGTGGGCCCGGCCCAGGGCAGCAAGCCGCGCCAGGTGCTGGTGAGCCCCATGGACATCGACCAGCTGTTCACTTAACAGAAAATAACGTGACGAGAGTGCCATCAAGACAATGGATTGGCACTCTTTTTGCATGATAGCAGTTCTAGATAATTTATAGCTATCTAGACAATATTGATCAATTAGTAACCAGTCAATCATGAAACAATTCATCATCACAGTCATCACTTGCCTGGCAACCATGCTTGCCTGTGCCCAGACTCCAACGGCCATGCTCGACAAGTGTGTAGCCGCCATCAATGCCGGCGGTGGCGTCACTGCCAGCTACAGCATCACCACCTCTCAGGGCACCAGCAATGGCAAAATCGCCATGCAGGGCAACAAGTTCCGCGTCATTTCACCCGAGGCCAAGTGCTGGTATGACGGCAAGACGCAGTGGTCATGGTCACCCGTGACCAGCGAGGTGAACATCACCGCCCCGACTCCCGATGACCTGCAACTGACCAATCCCATAGCCGCAGTTCAGCACTTCAAGGCCAACTTCAACATGAAACGCGCCAAGGCCAAGACCGCCAAGACCTATGTCGTCAAGCTCACGCCCAAGAAGAAGGACAATATCAAAACCCTGTGGCTCTACTTTGTCGAAACGACGTCTCTGCTGCGGACGGCTAGGTTTGAGATGAGCGACAAGTCGGTCTATACCATCAAGATCACCGACTACAAGCACAAGTCCCTGCCCTCATCGACATTCACCTTTGACAAATCACAGGTTCCCGCCGGCACCCAGGTTGTGGACCTCAGATAGACCGGATATGCTTCATTTTCTCATAGGACCCGCAGTCGGGGCAGTGATCGGCTATATCACCAACGACATAGCCATCCGCATGCTGTTCAGGCCTCACCAGTCGAAGTACATCATGGGCATCCATGTGCCCTTCACGCCCGGCATCATCCCGAAGGAGAAGGCACGCATTGCGGCATCGATAGGCAAGGCCGTCAGCGAGAATCTGATGAATCGCGAGGTGCTGGAAAAGAGCCTGTTGAGCGATGACATGATTGCCAAGATCGGCAACGCCATCGACGAGTTTGTCACGACCCAGAGCCAGAACGGGGAAACCATCGAGGAATTTGCCCGCCACTACCTGACGGCCGAGGACATCACCGCCATGCGCAGCAACGTGACCGATGGCATCGTCAAGATGATTACCGGCAAGCTGCAGGACAGCCGCCTGGGTGACAACATCGCCCACATGGCCATCGAGCACGTCATGGAGAAAACACGCAACAGCGTGGTAGGACTCTTTGGCGCCGACAAGTTTGTCGCCGGACTGGCACAACCGATCGAGAAACTGCTCGCCAAGCACATCAACGAGATTCTTCATCACAATTCCCGGCAGATGGTCGAGGGCCTGGTCACCGATGAGTCGGAGCAACTGATGGGCATGACCTTGAGCGACCTGATGACAGGGCATGACGAGCAGATCACCCAGATCAAGAGCGGCATCATGAGTGCCTATCGCGTCATCATCACCGAGCACCTGCCTCGCATCCTCCAGGATATCGACATCAGTGCCATCATCGAGCAGCGCATCAACGACATGGACATGAAGGAAGCCGAGGCTATCATTCTCGACGTGATGAAGAAGGAGCTGCGCGCCATCGTGTGGCTGGGTGCGCTGCTGGGCTGCATCATGGGTACATTGACATCACTCTTCTGACAATAATCAGCACTACGGCAAAACACCATAGAGCGCGTCATGCGACAAAACAGGCGGCCCCGCAATGAGGTCGCCTGATTTATATAACCAATGTAAGGTCTGTATCAGAGCGGGTTACTCCACCTGCCAGGTATCACCCGACATGATAACGTCGTGCAGACAGGTGAAGCCATGCTTGGCCTTGGCTTCCTCGACCTGCTCGGCAACGGCAGTCTCATAGGTGGGAGCATCGACAGCGCGGATAACGCCGAGTGCCACGGGCAGATCGGTGCCGTCCATCATTGCCAACATCTGGTGAACGAATGAGCTCTCACAATGGGCATCGTGAACGAGCACGTCATCGATGGTGTAACCATCCTCGCCGATGGTGACGGCCTTGAGACCGAAACCGTCCTGGACAATACCACGGTTCATATCCTTGCCGAAGATCATCTTCTCGCCATGCACGAGGTGGATCGTGCGGTCGGGGCGATTCTCACGATCGGTAATGTAACTATGGATGCCGTTATTGAAGATCATGCAGTTTTGCAGGATTTCGACAACCGAGCAGCCCTTGTGCTTGGCGGCCTCCATCATCACTTCCTGGCTAATGTTCAGTTCCACGTCAAGGCTGCGGGCAAAGAAGGTGCCGCGGGCACCAAAGGTCAACTCGGCAGGAATGAAGGGATCCTCGACCGTGCCATAGGGGGACGACTTGGACTTGAAACCACGAGCACTCGTGGGCGAGAACTGACCCTTGGTCAGACCGTAGATGCGGTTATTGAGCAACAGCAGGTTGACGTTGATGTTGCGGCGCACCTCATGGATGAAGTGGTTACCGCCGATGGCGAGACAGTCACCGTCGCCAGACACCTGCCAGACGGTCATCTCGGGGTTAGCGGTCTTGAAACCGGTTGCCACGGCACCGCCACGGCCATGAATGGTGTGGAAGGCATAGGTGTGGGTGTAGTAAGGCAGTCGAGAACTGCAACCGATGCCCGAAATGACGGCCGTCTTCTCGGGGGGGATTCCCAGATGGGACATCGACTTGAGCAACACGTTGAGCACGGCATGGTCACCACAACCGGGACACCAGCGCACGGGCTGGTCATTCTTGTAGTCGAGAGGCTTGTAGGCCTTTTCCTGAATGTTATTGTTATTCTGTTCCATTTAGAATTCCTCCTCCATCATGATGTTTTTAACTCCGTCAACAATCTCCTGAACCAGGAACGGCTGGCCCTGCACCTTATTGATGTGGCAGATGTTCAGGTTAGGAATCTTGCTTTGCAGGTAATTGGCCAGCTGGCCATTGTTCAACTCGGCAACGATCACCGTCTTGAAGCGGCTGAGCAACTCGGCGGTGTTCTTGGGCAACGGGTTGATGTAGCGGATGTGGGTCATGGCGATCCTGATGCCCTCGTCATTCAAGCGGGTGACGGCATCCAGGATGTGGCCATAGGTACTGCCCCAGCCCAGGATGATGGTGTCGGCACCGGTGTCGCCCTTGAGCTTGAGTTCGGGGATATAATTGGCGATATTGGCGACCTTCATGCGACGGGTCTCGACCATGTGGGCATGGTTGATGGGGTCGTTGCTGATGACGCCCTGGTTATAGTCCTTCTCCAGACCACCCACGACATGTTCCAGGCCGGGGGTGCCGGGAATGGCCCAATAGCGGATGCCCAGCGCATTGCGCATGAAGGGCGTCCAGCTCTCCTTCAAGGATGCAGGCACATAGTTGGGCTTGATAGCGGGATATTCACCCTCCTCGGGGATGCGCCATGCCGACGAGCCGTTGGCAATGAAGGCATCGGTGAGCAGGATGACGGGGGTCATGTGCTCAATGGCGATGCGGGCTGCCTGGAAGGCCATCTTGAAGCAGTCGGTGGGCGATGCAGCAGCAAGCACTACCAGGGGGCTCTCACCACTGCGGCCGTACAAGGCCTGGTTCAAGTCGGTCTGCTCGGTCTTGGTGGGCAGGCCAGTCGAGGGACCGCCGCGCTGCACGTCGACGAGCACCAGGGGCAACTCGGCCATCACGGCCAGTCCCAGGGCTTCGCTCTTGAGGGCCAGACCGGGGCCTGACGTCGTGGTCACGGCCAGATGACCGGCAAACGATGCGCCGATAGCTGAACAAATACCGCCGATCTCATCCTCCATCTGGATAGCCTTGACACCCAAGTCACGACGCTTGGCCAGCTCGTGAAGGATGTCGGTGGCGGGGGTGATGGGATAGGAACCGAGGAACAAGGGGCGTCCACTCATCTCCGAGGCCATGATCAGGCCCCACGCGGTTGCCTTGTTGCCGCTGACGTCGGTATAGGTGCCAGGGCGCACATCGTCACTCTGGATACGGTAGGTCGATACGGTAGCATGGATGTTGTGGCCATAGTTGTAACCGCCCTTGACGACAAGCTCATTGGCTGCATAGACATCGGGCTTCTCGGCAAACTTGGCCTTCAAGAACTTCAACGGTGCTTCCATGGGACGGTTGAACAACCAGCACACCAGACCCAGCGCGAACATGTTGCGGCACTTGAGCTGCGACTTGAGGTCCATGCCAGTGTCCTTGAGTGCCTCCTTGACCATGGTGGTGATGGGGGCCTCAATGACCTGAGCCTTGAGGTTCAATTCCTCGTAGGGGTCATCGGTTGTGTACAATGCCTTGTCCAAACCGGCCTGGGTGAAGGTGTCGATGTCAACGATGGCGGCACCACCCTTGCGCAGGAATCGCGCATTCTGCTTGAGAGCAGCAGGGTTCATGGCCACCAGGACGTCACACTCGTCACCAGGAGTGTGCACACCATGACCGATGTGCACCTGGAAACCGGACACACCGCCCAGCGAGCCCTGCGGGGCACGCACCTCGGCGGGATAATCAGGAAACGTGGAAATGCGGTCACCTAGTCCCGCACTCACATTAGAGAAAATGTTGCCAGCCAACTGCATACCATCGCCGCTGTCACCGGAGAAACGCACAACGATGCTCTGACGAAACTGGACTTTTGCTTTTTCTGCCATTTCTATTTTCTATCTTTTTGATTTGAAAACAACGCTGCAAAAGTACAACTTATTTCTGTATCAGTGAATGTTTCCTAAATAAATTAATACGATTTTCGGTAATCATTGCCGCCAAACCCGAGTCCACATCAATACAGTTCCTAAAAAAACAGGAAATATTTTTTTGATTTTGTTCCACATATTAAAAATAATCTTTAATTTTGCCATTTGAATGGAACTTATTGTCTATTAACGATACGCAATGATGTAATATGAGTATTTTATTCATAATATTATTAATTTTAAACGTTAAATGTTTATGAAAAAATTTTTTACTTTAGCAACAATGATGTTTATGCTCGCCTTCTCGTCACAGGCAGCATACTATCTCGTGGGCAATGCCCCATTCGGTAACGGTTGGGAACCGTCCGATGGCGTCGAGATGACTCAGAACGCTGATGGAACCTACAGCTTCAAGGGCGTCGTGAACGGTTCTATCTGGTTTGTATTTTCAGACGGTCTCGCAGCCGCTGGTGACTGGACGACGTTCAACAACACCTTGCGCATCGGCCCCACCGCTGGTGACGAGACTGTAGAGCCCAATGTCTGGACCACGTTCCAGAAGTCGGAGGGTGACCATGGTGCTTACAAGTTCACCGGTAGCGGTGACGAGTACATCATCACGCTGAACCCCTTTATCAACAAATTCAAGATTGAAGGTAATGTTGAAATCAAGCCCATCGAGGTTTACACCGTTGCCGGTGCACCTGCAACCGTATTCGGTACCGAGTGGGATCCCAACAACACCGACAACGACATGACCAAGCTCGACAACGGCATGTATCAGCTGGACAAGAACAATTGCCTGCTCAATGCCGGTTCCGAGCTGCAGTTCAAGGTGGTCGGCGATCGCGATTGGGGCAATGCATGGCCCGATGAGAACCGCACCGTCACCGTTGACAAGAGCGCTTACTACAACCTGCGATTCACCTTCGACCCCAACACCAAGTTCTGTGGTGTCCAGGCTTCTGAGGTAGGCGAGGCTCCCAATCCCGTAACCGGCGAGCTCTACATGCTGGGTGAGGCCAACGGCAACGCTTGGGACCCCAACGTGGGCTTGCAGATGGCTACCGAGGATGGCAACATCTTCACCACCTCCTTCAAGGCCAACGGCGAGAACGTTGACGAGAACGACGGCATCGGCTACAGCTTCTTCTCATTTACCACCAAGCTGGGTGCAACCTGGGACGAGATCGCTATCTACCGCCTGGGCGCTACCGAGGAGAGCTACATGGTCAGCGAGGATCTGATGGGTGTTGAGCTCCCGATGAGCGATTTCGGCATTTTCAACAGCTACAAGATTGCTGCCGGCACCTATGAGGCAACTGTAAACGTGAGCGCCAAGACCCTGGTTATCACCAAGGTTGAGGAGAAGGAAGTTACCCCGACCCCGGTTATCACCTATGAGGTGACCGACGACAACGTGACCATCACTGTTACCGGTGAGGGCGAGGTACACGTCTATGTTGACGGCGTGGAAGTTGAGAATCCCTATATCATCCCGCGCGGCGATGAGGATGTAACCGTTGTTGTTACCGCCACCGCCCAGGGTGAGGGCAAGGAGATCAGCGAGACCGCTACCGAGGAGGTTGTTGTTCCTGCCAAGGAGGTTACTCCCGATCCCGAGGGTTACCACATCGATAAGCTGTGGGACATCACCGACCTGTCATTCCTGACCGCTGCCGACATGCGTCAGGGCTTCGGTATGAACGGCAAGTTCTACATCAACGACAAGGCTAACCAGAAGGTTATCGTTATCGACGAGAATGGTCTGGCCAACATCGAGTATCCCGGCGGCGCCAACTGCGGTATCACCCGCGACGAGGCCGGCAACCTGGTTATCAGCAACGCACACTTCCCCGATGCTTGGACTGCCGAGTCCACCATCAAGGTTGTCAACCCCGAGACCAACGAGGTGAAGGAGTATGCCGTTCCTGAGGAGTGCGGTGTTATGGGTCGCTGCGACTTCCTGGGCTTTGCCAAGGGTAACCTCATGGAAGACGGCGTCATCTATCTGACCGGTGCCACCAACACTGGCATCTCGATCATGACTATCGCCGGTGGTGAGGTCAACGCCGATGAGTGCTACGTAGCTCCCTGCGACGGTCTGAGCCCCACTTCGAGCACCGTTATCAACTACTTCACCGACCTGAATGGTGAGGATGCTCTGCTCTATGTAACCCGCAATGCTGCTCCCGTGAAGATCACCTTCGACGGTGAGGAGATGGTTCCCGCTAGCTTCGCGCTGCCCAACAAGGGTGCTTGCAACGGCACGTTCGGCTTCATCTGGGACGAGAAGGAATTCTTTGTATATCCCACTCTGGCCAACTACCTGGATGGCTTTGCTGTAGCTGAGGCTGGTGCCGAGGCTCCCATCGTGGAAGTTGCCGCCACCGCAACTGCCAACGCCAATGGCTACCAGGCCAACTGGCTGAACGCTGAGGTAGGCGAGAACGATGTAACCATCTATCAGTACTATCCCGGTGACGAGCGCGGCAAGATTGCTGTTTACCGTCTGTACAAGGGTGAGAGCCACGGCATCGAGGAGCTCGTCAACGACACCAACAAGGTTGTCGCCAACGTACGCTACTACAATGTTATGGGTCAGGAGATGCAGCAGGCCAATGGTCTGACCATCATCGTTACCACCTACACCGATGGCAGCCACAGTGCCGTTAAGATGATCAAGTAAATTACCGTTAAGCTATCTACCGATAGCGATTCCACAAAAAAATGGAGCGACCCTCGCGAGGGCCGCTCTATTTTTTGTGTCACATTATTTGAACAGAACAAGACGTTACTTGACAGTGCGGTAGGTGTCGTCATCGAGATGCTCGACAAAGCCCTCATCGACCAGGAAGGAGAGCATCGCGACAACTTCGTCACGCGGAAATGACAAGGTATTGAGAAACTCCTCCAGCCGGCGGGGGCGCAAGCCCGCCATGTAGAGGATGCCTTGCTGAACATCGGCGGGGACATGGTCGGCCCGCTTGTGGCGGTCGATACACAGGTCACAATGCCCACACTCGTCGCCGGTCGATTCGCCGAAGTAACTCAACAACATGCGTTCGCGGCAACCCGTATCACTGTAAGCGTAGTTGATGGTGGCATCGATGCGGTCGGTCATTCGCTGTCTCAGGTCCTCATACACCACACGCGGGATGAGCACATGCTGGGGTTCCTCACGCGAGGTCGTGTATATGATATAAGGTGTGCGCTTGCGGGGGACATAGTGCAGGATGTGCATGCGCGTGAGTTCAAGGAGCGATCGGTAGATGGTCTCCTGGTCCAGCCCCGTGCGGAAGGCGATCACATCCTCGTTGATGAAGACATAGTCGGCAAACAAACCCGTGTAGAGGCGCAAAATCGCCTGCAGCACGCGGTCGGCTCCGGGGGTAGTGGTTTCCAGATCATAGAGTTGCTCTTTCTGCGCCTGAATCATGACGCGGGACTGGGTCTCTATCTCCTCGACAAACTCGATGTAACCGGCCTGGGTGAGAATCTTCAAGGCATTGTGTGTGGGAAGCACAGGCAGGTCGAACGTGCGGCAGAAGAGGTTGAAATTGAAGTCATACATCTGCTGGAATCCTTCACCAAGGCTAACTTCCAAAAAATTGCCCACCCGCTCATAGACGCTGCGGATGAAATCTTTTTCAGGGAAAGCCTCGGTGACATGGCGCCGCAGGGTGCGTTGGTCGGTGTGCTTGACAAGCATCACGGCATAGGACCGCTTGCCGTCACGCCCTGCCCTACCCGCCTCCTGGTAGTATTCCTCCAGCGAGTTAGGAAGATCGACATGCACGACCAGCCTCACGTCGGGCTTGTCGATGCCCATGCCGAAGGCGTTGGTCGCCACCATAACGCGGCATTCGTCGCTGGTCCACTTGTTCTGCTTGTCCTCCTTGTCCTCGACATAGAGGCCCGCATGGTAGAAATCGGCATGAATGCCCGCACGGTTGAGCTCGTCACTGATCTGCTTGGTGCGCTTGCGGGAGCGCACATAGACGATTGACGTGCCGGGGACCGAACGCAGGATGTGGATCAATTCGGCGACTTTCTCCTCGGTGTGGCGCACGACATAGGACAAGTTACTGCGCGCAAAGCTCATCGACAGCACGTTGGGCACCTTGAAGCCCAGACAGCGCTGGATGTCCTCGACAACAACAGGGGTCGCCGTGGCGGTCAATGCGAGAACGGGAGCCGCAGGAAAGAGCTTGCGCACCTGGACAATACGCAGGAAAGAGGGTCTGAAGTCATACCCCCATTGCGAGATGCAGTGCGCCTCGTCGACAACAATCAGCTTCACGGGCATCTGGCGCAGGTGCTCCAGAAACGATCGGGACTGCAGGCGCTCGGGGGATACATACAGGAACTTATAGTTGCCATAGAGGCATTTCTCGTAGGTGCGGTTCACCTCGGCCCGTGTCAAGCCGGCATAGAGGTAGGTCGCCTTGATGTGCAGGCCTCGCAGGCGGTCCACCTGGTCCTTCATCAACGAGATAATGGGTGTGACCACGAGGGCCATGCCATCCATAGCCATCGTGGGTACCTGGAATGTAATGGATTTACCGCCACCCGTGGGCATCAGGCCCAACGTGTCGCGACCGTCAAGCACCGAGTTGATGATGTCCTGCTGGAGCGGCCTGAAGGCGTCATAGCCCCAGTACTTCTTGAGGATGTCAAGAATCGGCCTGGAGGAACTCGGCATCGTCGTGCAGTTTTATAGCCTTCACCATAAGTTGCACCGACGTGTTCACGCGATGCCGCGTTTCCTCAATCGTGTAACAGATATCGATGGGTTTACCTGCCTTGAGAGCATCGTTGAACTCAGCCAGACCAAAGGCGATGGCATTGGTCACCTTGTTGCCGTCCTCGTCCTGCAGGTCAAGCTTGATGTGCTCCATCTTCTTGCCGACCACCTTACTCGTGCCGCTGTCATAGACCTTGCGGGTGACAAACACGGGCTTGCTGTTGCCGGGACCATAGGGGTTGAGCATGCGCAGGTAACGCAGCAACGCGCCATTGATCTCGCTGAACTTGAGCTCACAGTCGATGTCCATGGCCGGCGTGACCTGCTCGTCCTCAATATGTTCCTCAACATACTCCGTCAAGCGACGGCGGAACTCGGGAATATTCTCTTCCTTGATCGAGAGGCCGACGGCATTGGTGTGGCCACCGAAGGTCTCCAGCAGGTCGCGGCAAGACTTGATGGCCGTGTACACGTCGAAGCCACGCACCGAGCGCGACGAACCCGTCGCGATGCCATCGGCATAATAGGTGAGCACGACCGACGGGCGGAAGTACAACTCGGCCAGCCTGGCAGCCACGATGCCGATGACCCCCTTGTGCCAGTTGCGGTCATAGATGACGATCGGCTTCTTCCCGTCAAGCACCTGGGCATGACGATCGATGATCTCGTTGGCCTCGACAGTGACCTGGCTATCCAGTTCCTTGCGGTTGCTGTTATACTGATCGATGCGCTTGGAAATCTCCATCGCACTCTGCATGTTGCGGCTCACAAGCAGCTCGACCGACTCCTGACCAGATTCCATGCGGCCCGACGCATTGATGCGCGGCCCAATCTTGAAGATGATGTCGTTGATGGTCAAGTCGTGACGATTGAGGCCACAGGTGCGGATAATGCTACGCAGACCGACGTTAGGATTGTTGTTCAGGCGACGCAGGCCATAGAACATCATCACTCTGTTCTCGCCGGTGAGCGGAACAATGTCGGCAGCGATACTCACAGCCACGAGATCGAGCATGGCCTCGAGATTGTACATCGTCCCCAGGCCATTGCTCTTGGAGAACGCCTGCATGAACTTGAAGCCCACACCACAACCCGACAGACCCTTGTAAGGATAGGTGTCGTCGGCGAGCTTGGGATTGAGAATAGCCGCAGCATCGGGCAAGACATCGTCCGGCACATGGTGGTCGCAGACGATGAAGTCAATGCCCTTCTCCTTGGCATAGGCGATTTCGTCGATTGCCTTGATACCGCAATCGAGCACTATGATCAATTTCACTCCAATCGACGCTGCATAGTCGATGCTCTGCAGTGAGATACCATATCCGTCATCGTCTCGCGTCGGGATATAGTAAACCAGCTTGGAGTAAATGTTTTGAAGATACTTATACACGAGCGCTACGGCCGTGGTACCATCCACGTCGTAGTCCCCGTAAATCATGATCTTCTCTTTGGCCCCTAACGCGTGATTCAGCCTTGCCACGGCCTTGTCCATGTTCTTCATCAAGAACGGATCGTGCAACTGCTGGAGTGACGGGTAGAGGAAGTCGTGGACGTCGTCCGCGGTCTTCAGTCCCCTGAGCACCAACAGCCGAGCGATAGCGGGACAATTGGGGAACTGGGCCGCCAACTGCTCCTGGGCAATGCGTTCGTCGGATGTTAGAGGTAAGTAATTCCATTTACTTATCATTTATGTTAGTTTTTTTAATATGCAATAACAGGGGCTCATTGCCGCGGAGCAATGAACTTGTGGAGATAAGGGGTATAATTTGCTAGGATTCAACCTTTTAACCAACCAGTTTTCAAGAAGCCCCATTGACAGGATGCCACCGGTCGAACGATTTATCCCATTTTAGTGCCACAAAATTACTGCAAAAGTGACATTTTTCAAAGAAAAAGAATCATAAAATAGCAAGTGTTCTGTTTATTTTATAGAAATTTAACAACCATTCTGCCCTCTTTGCCCCGTCAAACCAGCATCGCCACAGGGTCTGAAATTTAAAGTATTACTTTAAACACACCCTCACAATTCACAGATACTCAAACAGCAAAAAATCGCCGATTCGAACAAACGAATCAGCGATCTTCTCGTGGAGGTCACTAGCGGATTCGAACCGCTGTACCCGGTTTTGCAGACCGGTGACTAAACCACTCATCCAAGCGACCTTTTGTGATTTGCGGTGCAAATTTACTGCGACTTTTTGACCTGTGCAACTTTATCGGCACATTTTTTTGCAGAATTTTTCTGAGGCTTTTGGCAAATCTCTTGTAACTTGCAACCAGCACAGGCAGTTAGCACCGTCGGCTTGCTTCGTGCAGCACGTGCCGCCGATCTCACCACAACACACACTGCTGCGGCAACAATGAGGCCAACCAAGACGTATTGCACAATCTCGCTCATTATTTTATATATACTTTATTTGGTTGTTTTAAAATTCTTTTTCACCAATCGCGAGAGCTTGGCCGGAGTCAAGTCGGCAGGATATTCAGTAAATGGCAGCACGGTGTGGCAACCGTTCCTGTACTCGCTGCAACCATAGGCCGTCTTGCCCTTGACCAGGTGGCCCTTGCCACACACGGGGCAAGCGATCTCCTCGATGCTCTTGAGGCGAGGCGCGCGCGGCTTCTTGGGCTTCTCCTCACCTGCCGACGCTGAAGGCGACTTAGGTTTGGCCGGTTTTCCCTGTTCAACGGCAATGCTGCCGCTACTGTTGTCGCGCAACACATTGAGCACAATCTCACCGATCATCTGCTTCAATTCCTCGATAAACTGAGCGGCACTATATTCTCCCCGCTCAATCTCGCGCAATTTTTTCTCCCACAGTCCAGTGAGTGCTGCACTCTTGAGTAATGGTTCATGTATTGTATCGATAAGCTGTATGCCGGCCATGGTGGGTGCCAGGCTCTTGCGCTCCTTGCGGATGTATCGGCGCTTGAACAGCGTCTCGATGATAGCGGCACGAGTCGATGGGCGGCCGATGCCGTTCTCCTTCATCGCGTCGCGCAGTTCCTCGTCATCGACAGTTTTACCGGCGGTCTCCATCGCCCTGAGCAAGGTGCCTTCGGTATAAGGTTTGGGCGGCTGGGTAGTGCGCTTGAGCACCGATGGCTCGTGTGGACCGCTCTCCCCTTTCTCGAAGTGCGGCATCACGCCATTATCCTCGTCTTCGGCCTTTTCCTTGCCGTCCTCATCATTGTTTTTGTCGCCAGGCTTATTATACAGATTACGCCAACCCGGCTTGAGTATCTCCTTGCCGGTCGCCTTGAATCCATATTCGCCCACCTGGGCCATGACGGTTGTCGTATTAAACTCACAATCAGGATAAAAAGCGGCAATAAAGCGGATGGCAATCAGGTGATAGACACGCTTCTCCTCGGGGGTCATCGCCACCGTGGCAGGATTGACATTGGTGGGAATGATAGCATGGTGGTCGGTCACCTTGCTATTGTCAAACACCTTCTTGCTCTTGGGCAACTTATTGAGCGCCAGCACGGGAGCCGTCAGGTTGGCATAGGGGGCCATAGCCTGCAAGATACCAGGCACCTGCGGGTAAATATCGTCACTCAGGTAGGTGGTATCGACACGAGGATAGGTCGTCGCTTTTTTCTCGTAAAGTGACTGGATGGTTCGCAGCGCATCGTCGGCCGACATGCCAAACTTTTTATTGCACTCCACCTGCAGGCTAGTGAGGTCAAACAGACGAGGGGGTGCCTCGCGGCCCTTCTTGGTCTCGACTGACGTCACCGTCAGCGGCAACTGCTTGATTTGCGCGACAATACCACTGGCATCGCCTTCGGTCTTGAAGCGCCCCTTGGTGCTGTTGAAGGTCACCCCACGGTACTTGGTCTTCAATTCCCAATAGTTCTCGGGGACGAAATTGTCGATTTCGCGTTGGCGGGCCACAATCATAGCGAGTGTGGGTGTCTGTACACGACCCACCGAGAGCACATCGCGCGAGCGCGAATACTTCAACGTATAGAGGCGCGTGGCGTTCATGCCCAAAATCCAGTCACCGATGGCACGTGACAGGCCTGCGAAATAGAGATTATCAAAATCGCTTGAGTTCTTTAACTCATTGAATCCCTTGCGGATACTCTCATCGGTCAGCGATGAAATCCACAACCGCTTGACAGGCTTATTGCACTCGGCCTTCTGATAGACCCAGCGCTGGATAAGCTCTCCCTCCTGGCCGGCATCACCGCAGTTGATCACCTCATCGGCACCCGCAATCAGTCCCTTAATCACATTAAACTGTCGCTTGATACCATCATCGTCTTTCAGCTTAATACCAAAGCGTTGCGGTATCATGGGCAACTGTCCCAGGCTCCACCATTTCCACTGGTCTGTGTAGTCGTTGGGCTCCTTGAGCTCGCACAGGTGGCCGAAAGTCCACGTCACCTGATAGCCATTGCCCTCAAAGTAGCCATCGTGCCTGTCGTTGGCACCAAGTAATCGGGCAATGTCACGCGCCACACTGGGTTTCTCGGTTACGCAGACCTTCATTTTTCAGTTATTAGCTTTATCTAGAGTATTACTTTAAGTTCATTGCCTTTATTCGCCGAGTTTCTGTGATTTTGCTTCGTTCCACAACTCATCCATCTCGGCAAGGGTCAACTCGTTGACATGGCGGCCTTGCTCGTTGGCTTTCTGTTCAATATAGTTGAAACGAGCGATAAACTTGCGGTTGGTACGCTCCAGAGCATTGTCGGGACGCACGTCGTAGAGTCGCGCGGCATTGACCAGCGAGAAGAACAAGTCACCGAACTCTTTCTCGCGGTCCACATTGCTATTGCCCTTCAACTCGGCCTCGACCTCCTTGAATTCCTCGTGAACCTTGTCCCAGACGTCCTCCTTGTGTTGCCAGTCGAAGCCCACGTTGGCAGCCTTCTCCTGGACACGCTCGGCCTTGATGAGCGAGGGCAGGCTGCGCGGCACTCCGCTGAGTACCATCTTGTTACCGTCTTTCTCCTTCATCTTGAGCAGTTCCCAGTTCTGGAGCACCTGGGCAGCAGTGTCGGCCTTCTCCTCGCCGAATACGTGCGGATGGCGGAAAATCAACTTCTCGCACAAGGCGTCACACACATCGGCGATGTCAAACTTGCCCTTCTCGTCACCGATCTTGGCATAGAAGACGATGTGCAGCAACACGTCGCCCAGTTCCTTGCGGATCTTATCGTCGTCCTCGCCCATGATGGCGTCGGCCAGCTCCATGGTCTCCTCGATGGTGTTGGGACGCAGGCTCTCGTTGGTCTGCTTGCGGTCCCACGGGCACTTCACGCGCAACTCGTCCAGGATGTCGAGCAGCCTGCCGAAGGCCTCCAATTTCTTTTCTCTACTGTTGTTAGGCATTTCCTCGTACTCAATTAAGATGATTGATTAATGGTGCAAAATTACAAAAAAGATTTCAAATAACTTGAAGAACCACCACGACAACGAGAACAGTAACAACCACATCATATCAAATAGATGCTGCAACGGGGCAAAATATCGTCCATCTCCCCAGAGGCTATAGGCAATCTTTCAGGGCAAAATCAAAGATATTTTTTATTTATTCTAGAAAAGCGGGGAAATTGATGTAATTTTGCAGCCAATTTTAGAAACCATATCATTGAAAACTGTAACTGAACATCAAATGAGAAAAACATTCCTGCTTGCCCTGTGCGCGACGCTGCTTGGGCTTAACGCCATGGCCCAGGGCAACAACACGGGCATGGGTGGCGACGAGAACGACGACACCGAATCGCTCGCCGAGCGCATCTTCAATCTGGAGAAGAAGACCGACGCCTTTAACTTCCACATCAACTTCGCATCCAGCCTAGTGGCCGAGGACGCCAACCACGGTGAATGGGACACGAAGTTTGTGTGCCGCGACCTGCGCCTCGACATCAAGGGCGACATCACGCCCAAGGTGTTCTACCGCATCCGTCACCGCTTCAACAGCAACCAGACCGCCAAGGGCCTGGACCGCTTTGCCAAGGCTACCGACATCATGATGGTGGGCTATCGTCCCAGCAGCAAGGTGGACATCGCCGCCGGCAAGTTGTGCCAGATATGGGGTGGATTTGAGTATGACCAGAACCCCATGGAAATCTACCGCTACAGTGACCTGATCGACATGATGGACATCTTCATGGCCGGTGCGATGGTGAGCTACCACCCCACCCCGACCCAGGAAGTCGCCTTCCAGATCACCAACAGCTACAATGGCTCGTTTACCGAGGACCTGGGCGACCACCCGCAAATCGTCACCAACGACTTGCAGAAGCCCGAGAGACTGCATCGCAGCCGCGCCCCGTTCACCTACATCCTGAACTGGAACGGCAACTTCCTGCACGACCAGCTGCAGACCCGCTGGGCATGGGGTATCCAAACCCAAGCCAAGCACAAGTACTCACGCATGATCACATTGGGCCAAAGGCTGAACATGAGCAATTTCCAGTTCTATTTTGACTACTTCGGCGAATGGGACGACGTGGACCGTCTGCACTATGCCACCAATGACCTGAGGCACATGATCGCGTCCGGCTCGACCCACATGGGCAAGGTGCACAGCCACACCTTCATCGCCAAGATGAACTGGCAGTTCGCCCCCAAGTGGAACCTGATGCTCAAGGGCACCTATGAGACCACGAGCATTGCCAAGATCGACGACCTGCACAACTACCGCAAGTCGATCGGCTACCTGGGCAGTATCGAGTACTGGCCGATGCCCAAGAAGCTGGATTTCCGCGTCTTTCTCGCCTATCTGGGCCACAAGTATGACTTCAACAAGGCGTGCGGCCTCCAGGACTACAACACCAACCGCGTGGAACTGGGCTTCATGTACCGCATCAAGTGCTACTAATGCATGACGGCAGTTGAGCCGCCGCCCACAACACATCCCAAACGGGGCCATCGCCAAGTCGCGACGGCCCCGTTTCGTGTCGTTGAACGATGGTAATGATAGGTTTTAATAATTATTTTGATTTATTATTTTATAATGTGGGGAATTTGGCTTACTTTTGTGGTGAAGTTTAGAAGACATGATGAAATACCTTAGTCTGCCTGACAACGCGACGCGCATCCTCCCTTTCTATTTGGCAATGGAGGAGCATGCGGCACATATCCTTGGAGAAGATGACATCTTCTTCATGTGGCAGGTGGAGCCGACGGTGATCTTCGGTCGCAACCAGCTGATCAACAGCGAGGTAAACGTGGATTATTGCCGAGAGCACGGCATCGCCTTCTACCGTCGTCGCAGCGGCGGTGGATGCGTGTATGCCGACAAGGACAACATCATGTTCAGCTACATTACCCGCAGTGACGAGGTGCAGACGACCTTCAGCGCCTATACCAGCGCGGTGGCCGCCATGCTGCGAGGGCTGGGGCTGAATGCAGCTGCCAGCGACCGCAATGACGTGATGATTGACGGGCGCAAGGTGAGCGGCAACGCGTTCTACCACATCCCCGGGCGCAGCATCGTTCACGGCACCATGCTCTATGACACCAACATGGAGCACATGTTGAACGCCATCACCCCGTCACGCGAGAAGCTGACGAGCAAGGGCGTGCAATCGGTCAGGAGCCACATCACCACCCTGAGCGAGCACCTGTCGATGGACATCGAGGCCTTCAAGCAACACGTGCGCAAGACCCTGTGCGACGGCGAAATCGTGCTCACGGCCGATGATGTTGCTGAGATCGAACGCCTCACCCTGCCCTATCTGGAGCCATCGTTCCTGTGGGGCAATGATCCACTCTGCGAGGTCACCCTGGGCGGCAGGATTGAAGGCGTGGGCAGCCTCTACGCAGCCGTGGAACTCAAGCACGGCACCGTCCACGACCTGCACTTGACAGGAGATTTCCTGCCCCTGTGCGACGACGTGCGCGAGAGAATGCTCGACAAGTTGCTCGGCACACGACTCGAGGCCGATGCCCTGCGCACTGCCCTTGACGGCAACGACGCGGGTCAATGGATATTGAACCTTAATAACGAACAATTAATAACTCTATTAACCAACAATTAAAAAAACATTAAACCGTGACTGAAGAAATCAAAGTTACCTGTCTGCATGACAGGCACGTGGCGCAAGGCGCTCTCATGTCCCCGTTTGCCGGTTACGACATGCCCATCCAGTATGTAGATATCACCACCGAGCACAATGCTGTTCGTCACAAGGTGGGTGTTTTTGACGTTTCTCACATGGGCGAGGTGGAAATCACCGGTCCCGACGCCGCCAAGTTCACCAACTACATTTTCACCAATGATATCAACGCCATCAAGGCCGGCCAGATCCTGTACGGCATGATGCTCTATCCCGACGGCGGTACCGTTGACGACCTGCTGGTCTATCGCGTTGACGACAACGACTTCTTCCTAGTCATCAATGCTGCCAACATCGACAAGGACGTGGCATGGATCATGGAGCACGCCAAGGACTTTGACGTGAAGGTTGACCACCAGAGCGAGCAGTATGGCCAGATCGCCGTCCAGGGCCCCGAGGCCGAGAAGACCATGGGCGCCGTGCTGGGCATCGACACGACCGACCTGACGTTCTACACGTTCAAGAAACTCGAGTATGACGGCAAGACCATCATCGTAAGCCGCACCGGTTACACCGGCGAGGACGGCTTTGAAGTATATGCCGATCCCGCCATCATCTGCCAGATGTGGGACAAGCTCATGGAAGCCGGCGTACAGGCCTGTGGCCTGGGTTGCCGCGACACCCTGCGCTTTGAGGCCGGTCTGCCCCTGTACGGCGACGAGCTGACCGCCGAGATTTCGCCCATCACTGCCACGTTCGGCATGTTTGTGAAGCTCGACAAGGAAGGCGGCTTCATCGGCCGCGATGCCTGCGCCCAGCAGAAGGCCGAAGGCACCCCCAAGAAGCTCGTGGGTCTCGAACTCGAGGGCAAGGCAATTCCTCGCCATGGCTACGAGGTGCTCGACGGCGAGAACGTCGTGGGCTACATCACCACCGGCTACCACAGCATCTCGGTAGACAAGAGTGTGGCCTTTGCACTGGTTGACCGCGCCGTCGGTGCCCTGGGCAACACGTTGAGCGTGCGCATCCGCAAGAAAGTGTTCCCCGCCACCGTGGTGAAGAAACGCTTCTACACACCCAACTACAAGAAGTAATTTCCAGACAATTTTATAACAAACACAATATTAACTGATTAATTCTTTAATAACACAATGAGTAAGATTATCGACGGACTCTATTACAGCGAGTCACATGAGTATGTAAAGGTAGAAGGCGACTTCGGTTACATCGGCATCACCGACTTTGCTCAGCACGAGCTGGGTAACGTGGTTTACGTGGACATGCCCGAGGTTGACGACGAGGTAACCGCAGGCGAGGACTTCGGCGCCGTTGAGAGCGTGAAGGCAGCCAGCGACCTGATGTCGCCCGTCAGCGGCACTGTTGTTGAGGTGAACGAGGCTCTCGAGGACGAGCCTGGCCTGATCAACAAGGACGCCTTTGAGAACTGGATCATCAAGGTCGAGCTCAGCGACAAGAGCGAGCTGGACGGTCTGATGGATGCAGCTGCCTACAAGAACATGATCGGCGAGTAAACCAGGAGTTATCGATCATTTCATCAAGGACCTTAAGGTCACTGGAGTCCCTCATGTCCCTAAGGTCCTTATCAATTTAAATCTAGAACTGAAAACAAAAGATAATGAGTTATAAATTTTTTCCGCACACCGACGATGAGATGCAAGCCATGCTGAAGACGGCTGGCGTCAAGTCGCTGGACGACCTCTATCAGGACGTGCCTCAGGAGCTCCAACTCAAGAAAGAGTATGAGCTGCCCGAGTCGATGAGCGAGATTGAAGTGCGCCGCTTCTTTGACGACCTGGGCATGGGCAACATCACCATGCGCACCTTCCTGGGCGCTGGCTACTATGACCACTACAGCCCCGCCGTCGTTCAAGACATCGTGAAGCGCAGCGAGTTCCTCACCGCCTATACCCCGTATCAGGCCGAGATCTCACAGGGCACACTGCAATACATCTTTGAATACCAGAGCATGATGGCCGAGCTGACCGGCATGGAGGTATCCAATGCCTCGATGTATGACGGCACGACCGCAACCGCCGAGGCCATGATGATGGCTGTCTCCAATGCCAAGAAGCGCAACCGCGTCCTTGTCAGTGAGACGATCTCCCCCTATGTGCTGCGCGTGGTAAAGACCTACGCCAAGTACCAGGGCATCCAGATTGACATGGTTCCCGCCGTGGACGGCGTGATGGACCATGAAGCCCTCAAGGCTGAACTCGAGAAGGACGACGTGGCCGGCGTTATCGTTGCCACGCCCAACTTCTACGGCATCCTGGAGGACTATACCGGCGTGGCCGAGATGTGCCACGAGCACAAGGCGCTGCTCATCATGCACTGCGTGGCCACCGCGCTGAGCGTTGTCAAGACTCCCGCCGAGTGGGGTGCCGACATCGCCGTGGGCGACGGCCAGAGCCTAGGTATCCCCTTGAACTATGGCGGCCCCTACGTGGGCTTCCTGTGCACCACCAAGAAGTTGATCCGCAAGATGCCGGGCCGCATCGTCGGTGCTACCAAGGATGCTGACGGCAAGCGCGCATTTGTCCTCACCCTGCAAGCCCGCGAGCAGCACATCCGCCGCGAGAAGGCCACGAGCAACATCTGCTCCAACCAGAGCCTGATGGCGCTGTATGTGACCATCTATATGGGCCTGATGGGTGCCAAGGGCCTGAAGGAGGTCAACTCCATCAGCTACAGCAACGCTCACTACCTGGCTGACAGCCTCGTGAAGACCGGCCTGTTTGAGATGGCTTATCCCGAGAAACCGTTCCTCAACGAGTTTGCCGTCAAGACCAAGCTCAATATCGACGAGTTGCAGGAATACTGCAACCAGGAATACCTGCAGTGCGGTCTCAAGATTGCCGACGACACCCTGTTGCTGGCCGTCACCGAGACCTACAGCCGCGAGGACTGTGACGACCTTGTTGACGCATGTGTAACCTTTAACGAAGAAAAGGAGGGCAAGTAAAGATTATGAATAACACGTTTTACGGTAAACTCATTTTTGAGTTGTCTCAAAGTGGCCGTCAGGGTTATTCCCTGCCCGAGAACAGGTGTGACGAGTACAAGATGAGCGACCTGCCCCAAGGGCTGATGCGTGAAAACGCACCGCTGCTGCCCGAGGTGGATGAGCTGAGCGTTGTTCGCCACTACACCAACATGAGTAACAACAACTTCGGTGTGGACACGGGCTTCTATCCTCTGGGCTCTTGCACCATGAAGTATAATCCCAAAATCAACGAGGAAATCGCTGCCCACCGCGAGTTCACGGGCCTGCACCCGCTGCAGAACCCCGAGACGACCCAGGGTGCCCTCGCCGTTTACTACTTCCTGCAGACCAGCCTGGCCGAGATTTCGGGCCTGAGCGAGTTCACCTTGAACCCCTATGCCGGTGCCCACGGAGAGTTGACCGGCCTGATGATCATGCGCGGCTACCACATGGAGCGCGGCGACATGAAGCGCACCAAGGTGATCATCCCCGACAGTGCCCACGGCACCAACCCCGCCAGCTCGGCCGTGTGCGGCCTTGACGTGGTTGTCGTGAAGAGCCGTCCCGACGGCACCGTCGACGTGGACGACCTGCGTCCCCTGCTCGACGACACCATCGCCGGCATGATGATGACCAATCCCAACACGCTGGGCAT
>JAFTFA010000106.1 GCA_017449785.1 Muribaculaceae bacterium
CTTCGGCACCGCTCACCGCCGTCACGCCTCGACCGCCGTCATCGCCGACTACTTTGACAACGACCACAAGATGCTGGGCTACCTCATGGAGAAGGAAGTCACCGCTATCGACAACGTGATGAAGAACGCTCAGCACCCCTTCACCGCCATCATCGGCGGCAGCAAGGTGTCGTCCAAGCTGTCGGTCATCAAGAACCTGCTCGACAAGGTGGATAACCTCATCATCGGCGGCGGCATGGGCTTTACCTTCATCAAGGCCCAGGGTGGCCACATCGGTGACTCGCTGCACGAGGACGACCTCATGCCCGAGGCTCTGAGCGTGATGGTCGCTGCCAAGGAGAAAGGCGTGAAACTGAGCCTGTCGGTACAGACCGTTGCTGCCGACAAGTTTGACAACGATGCCAACCGCAAGCCCGTGGACATCTTCAACATCCCTGACGGATGGGAAGGCATGGACGCTGGTGAGGAGTCGCTCAAGAACTGGAAAGAGATCATCCTTAACTCCAAGACCATCCTGTGGAACGGTCCCGTGGGCGTGTTTGAGTTTGAGAACTTTGCACACGGTACCGGCGAGATAGCCAAGTATGTGGCCGAGGCTACCAAGAATGGTGCCTACTCTCTCGTGGGCGGCGGTGACTCGGTTGCAGCCGTCAACAAGTTTGGCCTGGCCGACGAGGTATCCTACGTCTCGACCGGCGGCGGTGCCATGCTCGAGGCCATCGAGGGCAAGACCCTGCCCGGCGTGGCAGCCATCCTGGGCGAGTAAAATTTCCTCGCGATTTGCCTCACGCAAAGGCGCAAAGATTTTTATCAGACAACTTTAACAACTCTATTGACAACACTGACAACTTGATAGTTGTACTGGTTGTCAAAATGTTGTCAAAGTTGTCTGTTTTTTTGTTTCAAAGGATGAAAGTTTTGAGAAAAGATACAGGTTGGTTTGTAAAAAAGCAGTACCTTTGGGGCAATGAAACCAAAAACAAATCAGTTTTCCTAAAATACTATCTAACAAGAGAACAATGGAACCTTTATTTGAGAAACTCAAGAGCAACGCGATTGCCAACAGGCAGCGCATCATCCTTCCCGAGAGTACTGAACCCCGTACGCTGACAGCAGCCGACCGCATCATCACCGACGGCATTGCCGACATCGTCCTCATCGGCGACAAGGCCGAGATCCTTGCCAAAGCCGCTGAACTGGGACTCAACAACATCGACAAGGCCACGGTGGTCAACCCCAACGATGCCGAGGCTGTCGAGAAATATGCCCAGCTGTTCTATGAGCTGCGCAAGTCCAAGGGCGTGACCATCGAGGATGCCCGCAAGAAGGTGCTCGACCCGCTTTACCTGGGTTGCCTCATCATCAAGAACGGTGACGCCGACGGACAGGTTGCCGGTGCGATGAACACGACGGGCAACGTGCTGCGTGCCGCCTTCCAGGTATTGAAGACCGCTCCCGGCATCAGCACCGTGAGCGGCGCTTTCCTGATGTTGCTGCCCGAGGGTTCGCCCTACGGCCACAACGGCGTGATGGTGTTTGCCGACTGCGCCGTGGTGCCCGATCCCGATGCCCAGCAATTGGCCCAGATTGCCGTGAGTGCCGACCGCACCGCACGCGCCCTCGCCGAAATCGACGATCCCAAGATCGCCATGCTGAGCTTCTCGACCAAGGGCAGCGCCAAGCATGAGCGCGTCGATAAGGTGGTCGAGGCTACCCGTCTCGCCCTGGAGATGAACCCCAACTTGAAGATCGACGGCGAATTGCAGGCCGACGCCGCCATCGTTCCCAGTGTGGGCGCCAGCAAGGCTCCCGGCAGCACCATTGCCGGTCATGCCAATGTGCTCGTGTTCCCCGACCTGGGCGTGGGCAATATCGCTTATAAACTCGTGCAGCGCATCGCCGGTGCCAAGGCCGTAGGTCCCATCCTGCAAGGTCTTGCCGCCCCCGTCAACGACTTGTCGCGCGGCTGCAACGATGACGACATCTACCGCACCGTCATCCTCACCTGCAACCAGGCCATCAACAAGTGATTTAACTAAAAGCTAAAAACTTACAACTAAAATATGAACATCCTAGTATTGAATTGCGGCAGCAGCTCTGCCAAGTACAAGCTCATCGAGATCAAGGAGAACAAGACGCTCGCCGAGGGCGGTGTGGAGAAAATCGGTCTGCCCGACGGTTTTATCAAACTCAAGTTTGATGACGGCAGCAAGAAGAACATCGACCTGGGTCTCACCGACCACAAGGGCGCCATCAAGGCCATCCTCGATGCCCTGGTTCATCCCGAATATGGCTGCATCAAGGATCTGAAGGAAATCGACGCCGTGGGTCACCGCGTGGTGCATGGTGGCGAGAAGTTCAGCCGCAGCGTCCTCATCACCGATGAGGTGAAGGACATGATACGCGAGTGCTACGGCATCGCCCCTCTGCACAATCCCGTCAACATGGCCGGCATCGAGGCCATCGAGGCGGTACTGCCCGGCGTTCCCCAGGTGGGCGTGTTTGACACCGCCTTCCACCAGACGATGCCCAAGTCGGCCTTCATGTATCCCCTGCCCATGGAATATTACACCCAGGACCACGTGCGCCGCTACGGCTTCCACGGCACGAGCCACCGCTTCGTGACCCAGCGCGTGTGTGAAATGCTGGGCACGACCCCCGAGGGCAAGCGCATCATCTGCTGCCACATCGGCAACGGTGCCAGCATCAGCGCTGTCAAGGACGGCAAGAGCATCGATACCACGATGGGCCTCACCCCCACCGAGGGCCTGATGATGGGTACCCGCTCGGGCGACGTTGACCCGGGTGCACTGCTGTTCCTCATGGAGAAGTACAACCTGAGCCCCAAGGATATGCTCAACATCATCAACAAGAAGAGCGGCGTGCTGGGCATCACGGGCCTGAGCAGCGACATGCGCGACGTGGTTGATGCTGCCGAGAAGGACAACAACGAGCGCGCCAAGCTGGCCCTCGACATGTATGAGCTGCGCATCCTCAAGTACATCGGCGCCTATGCAGCCGAGCTGGGTGGCGTGGACATCATCGCCTTCACGGGCGGCGTCGGCGAGAACCAGTACCAGACCCGCAAGCGCGTCTGCCGCCAGCTGGAGTACCTGGGCGTCAAGATTGACGAGGAACTGAACGACACCCTGTGGCGCGGCAAGGAAGGCGAAATCAGCCTGCCCGACAGCAAGGTCAAGGTCGTTGTCGTCCTCACCGATGAGGAATACATGATCGC
>JAFTFA010000107.1 GCA_017449785.1 Muribaculaceae bacterium
AGAGCAACGTCTATCAAGATGCCCAGGAGACCGAGCCCCACTACAGCCAGCATGTCGTCCGCCTGATCATGGACAGTGCCGTGCCAGCTATCGTCATCGGGACGGTAACTGTCCGGCAGAGTCGTGCTCCGCCTTTTACATTCTGTGCCTGAGGTCATTGTCCTCGCTCCACGCCATCACACATTATTTTTTCAGGCAATGATATAGATGCCCCCCTCTGTTCATCGGGATCCATCGGGTTACATCCGTCATGGGTCCAGTCACTGGCAGGGGTAGACGTCATATATCGTGCCCGACAATTATCCACCTAACGATTTCTATCACAGAATGAAACAGATACGTTTTTTCATGCTGTTGACGGCCCTGTGCCTGTCGATGGCAACGGCCGTGGCATCAGCCCTGACGGCCACCCTCACGGGCATCGTCACCCATAACGGCGATGGCTTGGCCCTACCGGGCGTGACCCTGTTTTTCCCCGACCTGAATACCGGCACCGTCACCGGCGATGACGGCCACTACAGCATCGACGGCCTGCCGCTGGCCAGCGTCACCGTGCAGGTGAGCTACATCGGCCACCAGACCATCGTCAAGGACATCGACCTGCGCCACACGACGCACATGGACTTTGTCATGAAGGAGAGCAACGCGATGATCAACGAGGTGGTGGTCACCGCCTTTACCGGCACCTCGCAGTTGAAGAACTCCCCCACCCCGGTCAACGTCGTGTCCCATCATGACCTGCACGCCGTCGCCTCGACCAACATCATCGACGCCCTGGCCCAGCAGCCGGGCATCTCGCAGCTCACCACGGGCGGCGCCATCTCCAAGCCCGTGATACGCGGCCTGGGCTACAACCGCGTGGCCGTCGTGAGCGACGGCATCCGCCAGGAGGGCCAGCAGTGGGGTGACGAGCACGGCATCGAGGTCGATGCCGACCGAGTGCAGTCGGCCGAGGTGCTCAATGGCCCCGCCAGCCTGATGTATGGCAGCGATGCCATGGCAGGCGTGCTCGTGCTCAACAACATGCCCGCCATCGCCAAGGGGCGCATCGAGGCCAACGTGAACACCCAGTACCAGACCAACAACGGCCTGTGGGACTACTCCCTCAACGTGGCCGGCAACAAGCAGGTGCTGTGGGACCTGCGCTGGAGCCAGCGCATGGCCCATGCCTACAAAAACCGCTATGACGGCTATGTCACGGGGTCACAGTTCCACCAGCGCGCCCTGTCGGGTCTGCTGGGCTTGAGCCGCAAGTGGGGCAACAGCACGTTGATGGTCAACCACTTCCACCTCACTCCCGGCATCGTCGAGGGTGAGCGCGACAGCGAGACGGGCCGGCTGGAGGTGCCCAGTGACGACTATAACGTCAAGACCTACCACAAGGCGTTGCCCTTCCAGCAGGTGCGCCACACCAAGGCCGTACTCGACAACTCCATCTTCCTGGGCGAGGGGCGCTTGAAGCTCATCGTGGGCTACCAGCACAACCAGCGGCAGGAGTTTGAAGAGTCGCCCGACGAGCCCGCGCTGGACTTCAGGCTGCACACGGTCAATTATGACGCGCGCTATATCATCGGCCTCGGCGGCTGGAAGCTGGCTGCCGGAGCCAACGGCATGTGGCAGCAATCGCTCAACCGCGGCGAGGAGGTGCTCATTCCCGAGTATAAGCTGCTGGACATCGGCGTGTTTGCCACGACGAGCCGCGACCTGGACCGATGGACGCTGAGCGGCGGCCTCAGGTTTGACAACCGCCACATCCACAGCCTGGCCCTGGAGGACGTGTTCACCGACTTCTCGCGCAACTTCAGCGGCGTGACGGGCAGCGTGGGAGCCGTCTATCATGCGACCGACCGCCTGAACGTGAGGCTGAACGCGTCGCGCGGCTTCCGCACGCCCAACATGAGCGAGCTGGCCAGCAACGGCGTGCACGAGGGCAGCATCCGCTATGAGCTGGGCGACCAGGACCTGAAGTCGGAGTTCAGCTGGCAGTTCGACCTGGGTGCCGATTTCTCGTCGGCGGTCATCTCGGCCCAGGCGTCGCTGTTCCTCAACCGCATCGACAACTACATCTACATCAAGCGCCTGGCCGGCGTGGAGACCGAGGGCTACCAGACCTACCAATACACCAGTGGCGATGCCCGCCTGTGGGGTGCCGAGCTGAGCGTGGATGTGCATCCTGTGGAGCCGCTGCACTTCGAGAACTCGCTGGGCTTTGTCGATGCCCGCCTGATGAACCAGCCGCGCGAGAGGCGCTACCTGCCCTGCACGCCGCCCCTGCGCTGGAAGAGCGAGCTGCGCTATGACATCATCCGCGACGGACGCGTGCTGACCAACACCTATGTCGCCGTCAACATCGACTGCAACGCCAAGCAGAGCCACTACCTGATGGAGGACGACAGCGAGACGGCCACGCCGGCCTACTGCCTGCTGGGAGCCAGCGTGGGCACCCAGTTCAAGCACAGGGGCAAAGTCGTTGCCAACGTGAGCGTCATTGCCGACAACCTGCTTGACAAGGCCTACCAGAGCCACCTGAGCCGCCTCAAGTATGCCGACGTGAATCCCGTGACGGGCCGCATGGGCGTCTTCAACATGGGCCGCAACTTCACCGTGAAGCTCGACATCCCGCTCACGTTCTAATCCGTCCGTAACTACCTCACGCGAAGACGCTAAGCAAGGTCCGCCTCCTTGTGTCGTCAGAGAAGTCCCGGAGTATAACACTTTGTCCATCGGGATTTCTCTCACTATCTCAAAAAAAAGTAACTTTGAAGTCGAAGAAGAGGACGTAGACCATAGTTCTTTTGGATTGCAGAATCCAAG
>JAFTFA010000108.1 GCA_017449785.1 Muribaculaceae bacterium
GATGGCGCGCATGATGTCCTCGCTGTATGCCCCGCTGCCGCCCGAGGAATAGTCCATGTGTTCCTTCTGCCCCACATAGCGCATGAGCCATGCCACAGCATCGGCCTGGGCTGCAGTGAACGAGCCAGTGTACTTGTCCAGCATGTTGTCCCAGTCAAAGGTGATAGAGGGAAGAGTGGGCACTTCAAAACCGCCGGTGTTATTGATGTATCCTTCGATCTCAAAGGTGGGATCGGTGGGGTACTTCCAGTAATAGAACACCATTGACAGCGACGTGGCAGGACAGCCCGTCAGGCAATTAACACCATTATAGACCGGGCAATGGTTGTAGTAGGGATAGCCTTGGTCCCACTCAGCGGTGAGCAGCGGGCCCACCTGAGATGCCCTCGCGCCTTGCTTCATGACAGGCTGCTCAACAACTAATCCGGGATGGGCCTGGAGGTATTCGATCTGAGCCTTGTAGGTGCGAAGCCAGAACTGCATATTGACGGGAATGCGCTTCATATCCAGCGGGCGGTCTCCATAGGCAAGAATCTGCTGAGCACGATCGTCACCAGCAACGATAATGAACCCCCGGTCGCAGTTGAAAATGTAATAGACCGGCTTGTCGGCACGCAGGGAACTGGCCTCGGCATGCAGGAGTTTTACATCGGCCATCGCCGTAGCGTTGATGCCCTGCCGTGATGACTGAGTGTATAAAAAACGATGAGCTGCAGCCTGAGCCATCGACAGGCTCACATCGGCAGCCTTGACCGGCAAAATTGCCAGCAGCAGTGCGGTAATAAACAATAATTTTTTCATAAGTAATGCATCTGTTTGTTTTGGGTTATCGATAAAAGTATTAAGAACAAAAAGCCACTAATCCACCTCTTTCTTCAGGAGGGAGGGGTGAGTCATAATTCCGCATGCTGGCTTTCAATCGGCCTAACGGCCGAGAAATTAATCAAAATAAATTTTTATTCTGATTTTATTAATAATTCTGTTAAATTTCTCGCACGAAGCGCGATTCAATATGCAACAAAAGAATTATGACACAGCCCCGTATATCTCCCCTACTCCTTATTCCTCAAGTTTTTAAAGTAGCATGGCTACTTTAAAAACCTTGAATTTAGAAGCCTTTCCACGACTGGAGCCAGAAGGTGCGGGCCATCTGTTGCCAGCGGTAGGCGGCAGCGCCCAGCATGTCCTGGGTATAATTGTTGAGGTACTGGGCGGCTTTTTCCTTGTCCTGGGCATTGAGGTCCTGCCAGGTCTTTTCTACCATGGGCAGCTCGCTCAGGCCCTTCTCGATGAAGTGGTCGCGGGCGGGCTCCAGGGTCTTGCGATAAACGCCCCAGCGCAGCGATGCCAGGCGATTGGCCTTGCGGAACTGCCACAAGGCCGTCGCGTCGTCCTCGGCGCCATGGCCGCACACCTTCATCGAGGCGGGCAGGTCGGTGTTGCCACAGAAGACAGGAATCCTGGGGCTCTGGCCCGGGTTGTCAAAGGCCAGCCAGGCCACGCCGCCCACCTCATCGGGGAGCCACGAGCGGAGCTGGATGACGGTGCTGTAGGAGCACCAGGGGACACTGACGGTGCGCGTCCACTTCATTGCCGAGTCACCCATGGCATAGAACATCGCGAGTTGTTCATTGGTAATCCAGGGGTTGGCGACGGGCGAGACGATGCTGTCCGGCTCATTCTCGACCAGGTTGCCCTGCTTGTCCTTGCGTTTAGGGTTCGGAATCTTGTGGCGGGCACTCAAGTCGAGTTCGGTGCCCTCATAGTAGCTGCCCAGCAGGCGCGACACATCCTGGACGCTCACCTTCTTGTCGGGCTTGACGCTGACGGGCAGGTTCTCGATGCTGTCGGTCAGGCCCAGCGACGGAGCCAGCTGCTGCATGATATAGAGCTCGCGCGTGCTGTAGTTCTTGACTTCCTTCTGGTAGTTGGTGCCGCTATAGGCCTTCCAGAAGCAGAAGGGTTCCTTGCCGTCCCACAGTTTGAGCTTGCGGGCGACGTCAAACACGTTGTCCGACGCCATGTAGTGGTCGGGGTCGCTCAGGTCGAGTGAGCCGATGCGGGAGATGTTGGCCGACACAGCAATCTCATCGTCGGGGATGCGCACGGCGGCCCACACGCCACCCACCTTCTTGGGCCCCTCACCGAAGATTTCAAAAATCCATGCTTCCTGCTTGTCGGCAATGGTGAGGCACTCGCCACTGTCGCCGTAGCCATATTTCTTGACCAGCTCGCCCATCAGCCGGATCGCCTCACGCGCCGTCGTGCAGCGTTCCAGCGCGATGCGTGACAATTCCTCGATCATGAAGATGCCGGCCTTGTTCCTCAAGGTATCGCGGCCCGAGATGGTGGTCTCGCCCATCGCGAGCTGCTTCTCGTTGAGGCACGGATAGGCCGTGTCGAGAAAACGGTAGGTGTGGCGCACCTGCGGAATCGTTCCGGTCTGCACCATGCCGTTCACGTCGCCAGGGAAACTGGTGTGGAACCGGTCGCGATACACGGCGGTGACCGTGTCGCGCTCATAGTCGCGCGCCGGCGTCATCGTCATCCAGGTGCGGTAACGGGCGTCACAGGTGTGTGACGTGATCACCGAGCCGTCGGTGCTGGCGGCCTTGCCCACCATGATGCTGGTACACGACTCGGTCATGCGGTCCAGCAGGTCGTCTTGGGCGTTGATTGTCACAGCGAGAGCCATCATCATGATGGCGAGAACAGTCTTTTTCATATTCATTGCAGTTGTTAATGGTCGAGTAAGTGGAGGGACTTTCACCCTCCCTTCTCTCGGAACCGTGCTTGACAGTCTCCCATCACACGGCTCTTCGTACTTAACTCTTTTGTTTAAATTGTTAATAATTTCTATCTCAATTTGTA